>JAMOPZ010000404.1 GCA_027064245.1 Campylobacterales bacterium | reverse complement strand
TAATTATTATAAAAAACTAATCTCTACAAGTGGAAGTGCCAATAGAATAGATCCTACAAAAATAGAATATATAAATATTTTTAAAACATACAATGATCCTTTTATAAAAAGAATTAGAAATGAATTAAAAAAAGTTAAATTTAATAAAAATTTTAAAGTAATTTTTAGTAGTGAATTACCAGTAAATAAACGAATGGGAAGTTTCGTAGGGGTAACAGGAAGTTTTGGTTTAGCACTATGTTCTATTACGATTAAAAAACTATTAAGTGAAAAATAGGTAAAATTGAACAAAAGTTATACTTAAAAGGAATTTCATATGAGCGGAATTGATGAGAGCGTAGAAAAGATGACCCAAGCACATCTTAGGAATGTGCAACAATTAGCTGTATTTTATACAGGACATGAAGATATTTATGCAATAAATATTGCTAAAATTAAAGCTTTTATAATTACTGAAGAGGTAGATATTACAGATACACCTACAAGTACAGATATTATAGAAGGTATTGCAACTATTAGAGGTGAACCTGTAACATTGGTAAATCTTGATAGATGGTTAGGTTATAAAAAATTACCACTTGATAATTATAAATTAATTATATTTTGTGAGTTTAATCATAAACAAGTTGGATTTTTAGTAAAAAATATGGTTAATATTGTAGAAAAAACTACAGCTGAACTTATACATACAGAGGAACAAAACTCTAAAGTTACATATACAACTTATGTAAATGTAGATAAAACAGATAGACTTTGTACAGTTTTTAATGCTGAACAACTTTTATCAGATATAGGATGGACAGATATCAAACCAAGTGATCTTGATAGATATGTAACAAGACCTGTTAATAATACAAAGAAAATTTTAGTAGCTGAAGATAGTGCTGTGGCTCGTCAAGTTATGACAGAATTTTTAAGAAAAGCTAAAGCTAATTTTGAAGTTGTAGCAAATGGTGGAATCTTACTTGATAGATTAAAAGAGATGGATCCTCAAACAGTTGGACTTGTTATTACTGATATTGAGATGCCAGGAACTGATGGATATCAAGTAGCTCAGGCTATAAAAGAGAACCAAGATTTAAGACATATACCTGTTATTGTAAATTCAAGTATGACAACAGAAGCTGTAAAAGGTAAAATGGCAAATATTGGTGTTGATGACTTTGTTGGTAAAACAGATATTCCTGCACTTTATAGTTCAGTAGTTAAATATATTGGATATGGAGATGACAATTAATTAAAAAAATGAACTTTTCATCTTTTTAATATCTTTTTTTAAAGTAAAATTTAGATATATTACGATTTAATTTTTACTTTAAAGGGATTATCTTATGTTTAGAACACTATTTCTTATATTTTTTCTATTTTTAAATCTTTTTGCATCTATTGATACATCTCAAAGAGCTATTACTATGGCTAATCTTTTTGAATTAGATAGTGCAAAAAAATTAGCAAAGAAATTTAATAATTTTGATGTATATATTCGACAAACTTCACAAGTAAAACAAAAAATTAGTTATGTGGT
>JAMOPZ010000403.1 GCA_027064245.1 Campylobacterales bacterium | reverse complement strand
ACCAAATATAAAATATTTTTTATCATAATTATAGCTAAATAAATATATACTCACTGTTAAGATTAAAAATTATTATAAAAGGAATAAAATTGAATGCTAATAAATTTAAAATAGGGATAAGAGAATTGAAAGATATACTCAAAGATGGTCTTCTCTCAACAGTTATATTTGATAAAGATAGCGAGGAGATAATGGCAGAATATCACTATATCAAAGATTCAGTAAAAGTCTATAATAGTGTTATAAACAAAACTTTAAACACATTTAGAAAAAATAAGTTATCTAATATAGATAAATATATGTTATTACATCTTGAAGATAATCAAATATTAATTATCCTACCTATATCTAAATATAGATGGATTATATTGATTGATAATAATAAGGTTAAATTAGGTGTCCTTCTAAATATTATTATTCCTAGGCTAAGAGATAAATTTCAAGATATAAATAAGGTTACATAATGGTAACAGAGAAAGATATATTAGAATTTAATGATATGATATCTATCTATGAAAATAGTATAAAAGAGTTAAGTGGCATAGAGACAATTATTTATATATATGAGAAAAAAAAGAATATATTATACTCTAATACATTTGATATTCAATTTAGTCCTCATCTTTATAATAATGGTATAATAAATGAGTGTTTTTATACGAACAGAGTTCATACAATTTATGATGTTATGAATAGCTTTTTATATGATGATAAGAGAGACAATCCTATAAATCTAAATATTCAAGACATTATGGTAATACCTATATCTAATAACAAAAATCAATTATTAGGTATTATGTATCTAGCTTCAAAAGATATAAATAAACTAAAAGATATATATTTAGAAATAGAACCATCGTTAGATAATATATCTGATATTATTAATGACTATAATAATAAACTATATGCTTTAGAATACAAGCCAACAATTTTATTAATTGATAATAGTTTTATTATTATGAAATTTATATCGAGTATATTAGAAAAATATAATTTTAATATTATAACTGCAACAAGTGCTACTTATGCAATAGATGAGTTTGAAGCTCAAGAGATAGATTTTATATTTATAGATGATATAATAAGTGGATTATCTGGGTCTCAAATAATAGAAAAACTTCGTACTATTGAAAAAATAAAGGGAGAAGACCCTGTGCCTATTTGTGGAATTACAAGTGATACAACAAAAGAGGCAAAAGAAAAAATTTTAGATGCAGGGGCAAATATGGTATTATATAAACCGATGAGAAAAGATGATATTATAGAAACTATGAAATTATTTATGTTTTTATAATTGAACTAAGGAATATTATGATAATATATTGTCATGGATAAAAATAATATATTTAATAAAGTAATGCTAGATAGTCTATATAGTCTATCTAGTTGTGATAAAATAGTGGTTTGTTCAATAGAGGATAATAAATTAAAAGATTGCAATAGTAATCTATCTATAGATATTGATTTTAAAGAAAGAAGTCTTATCGCTATGGCAATAAAAAGTCACTTCCCTGTGGTAATAAATAAT
>JAMOPZ010000402.1 GCA_027064245.1 Campylobacterales bacterium | reverse complement strand
AAAGTAAAATCATTTAATTTACCCATATTCATACCACTAACTAAATTTTCCATTTATTCCCCCTTTTTTGTCATATAGTGTTCTGTTGCGACTAGCCTATCTTTATCAACTTGATGTCCCAAAATATCTGATTTATAATCTATCTCTTCTCTGTCTGTTCCATCTTTTAACCCATATTCACGGTATGCTAAATCTGCATATATCTCTCTGTAGTCGTGATAAGTATATTTTAGCCCTGTAAGGTTCTTTAATGAACGATTGAAAATATGATTATATTTACTGTTTACTTTTTGATTATTCATACCTTTCGTGTCAATATCTTTTCTTATTTGAGTTAGTAATTTATTTAAGAACTCAATATCATTATCAAGTGTAACGGCTGGTATTTCAACTTCATCACTTCCTTTTTTAGCTATACCTTTAAAATACCATTTATCTTCTTTTTTTACTAGTGATAGAGTTTTTAAAATCTCTGTAATTCTGCGACCTGTAATCAAGGCTAAATAGGCTGTAAATAGATAAGCTCTAGCTCTTGCTACCGTCTGTTGTTTTGCTATTGGTAAACCTGCTTTCTTCCATTGTTCTATTGTTGCATTTTCTCCAAGTTTTAGAGCTGTTTTACATTGTTCTTTCAAAGTTGATATAAGGTTTTTAATTTCATCTAAAGAAAAAGTATCTTTATCTTTTAATTTGTCTATAACCTTTTTAGTATCTGCTTTTGTTATTCGCTCATAAACATCAGAGGGGATTGAAAACAACTCAATGCTATAATCCTGAAATTGATTATCTACTTCTTTTATAATACCTCTCATATCTGCATAGTATCTTGCTACAGTCTTGATTTTTCTCCCACCCATCCAACAGTAAGGGATAAACTTAGAAATCACTTTTGCAGTATCTCTTTTGTCCTCACACTCACTAAGTTCTTTTTTAAATAGTTCTTTTACATCATTTGCACTTTCAACATTGTAAAATATTTTAATCATATCTTTTAATGATGTTTCATCTTGTGGCATATTCTCTTTAATAGACTTTTCTATATCTTGCTTTAAAGCAATTGAGACATCTTCTGCAACATCATCACTATTAATATCAATATATTGAGCTTCTTGAGCTTCTTTAATACTCTTAACCTCATCCATAAGCTGTTTAATCATATTTAAAAGCTCAGTGTTGTCAGATCCAGCATTATTTGTTTTTATAGGCTCTTTATATTCGAGCCAAACTTTTTCTTTTGCGGATATTAGATTAAAAGTTTTATTTTCATTATCTAAAATTTGCCCACTTTTTTCATCCATATAAATATATTTACCATCTTCCCAACCCTTAGCAAAAAGTTTAACACCACTTGCAAGTTTTGCCATTGCACTATTTTTAGTCATCATATAACCCTTATTTAGATTTTGTCTTTTAAAATTATATAGAATTTTAGATTAAATAACCCTTATATAAGTATAAAAAAAGAATAAATAAACTTATTCACATTTTTACAGTAAATAAATGTCATTTACTTTTCTGCACTATTCACA
>JAMOPZ010000401.1 GCA_027064245.1 Campylobacterales bacterium | reverse complement strand
TATCCCTTATTTTAGCTAAATTGTGCAAATAATAAACTTAGCTTGCAATAGTTAGCCACTCTATGATATTTAATAGTTTTACAGGATGGTTATCGACAATTTCCTCACTACTTGCATCTTCAGTTAATATGATTTTATTATCATCAAAGTAGATTTCCCGCTTCTTCTGATACCTTTTATCACAACCACTTCATCATTTTTTAAAAATTTGCTTATCTTGTCATCATATATTTCTCTATATTTTGTATCTGGTAATTCTCTGTTCCAATAGTTCCAATCATTTAATATCTCTAATAATTCTAACTTATCCAACTATTTATCCTAAAATTGTTTGATTAAGACATTACCTCGATATATCTCTTTTCTCATTCCCAAGCTGGAGCTTGGGAATGAGAAATTCGCCAAAGTTATAAATTTGAAATATATTTTCATCAAAAAGGCATTTTCTTTAGTTTTATATTTTCTCCCACTTAAAACTACTTATATTTTTCTTCTGTTCATCAAAATTTATCCCTATTAAATAAATATCTTTATTTTTGTTTAAATATTTTTGATGATAGTTTTTCTCTCTTATCTGTTGTAATGCATCACCATATCCAACTTTAAACTCAATAATATAGATACTGTTTTCTATAAAAACAGTTAAATCTATTCTGCCTCTATTTGTAACATCTTCTCCTGTTATTTGAACTCCTAAACTCTGAAGATATACATAGATAATACTTGCATAAAACCCTTCATAATGTTGTATATCATTTTTTGTATAGTTATTGTATGGAATTGAAGCAAACATAGATATAATAGAAAGTTTTAAATCATCCATATTATTTGTTTTTAAGGCTTTAATTATAGATCTTTTTTGTATATTTGCATTTGGTTCTTTATATAATTGTTTTAAAATAATATCATTTAAAGATGATTTTACTTCCTTGTTTGGTAGCTTTAATTTATACTCAATAAGATCTAAATCTTCATCTATTATCATTTCATCAATAGTTAAATACCCAGCTTGATACAAAATAACTTCTAAGTCAATATTATCTATATCAAAGCTATTTAAGAGTTTTTCATCTACTGTTAAATTTGATAATTGCGGTAAAAAATAGTTATTTTTCTCAATTAGTTTTATCAGAAAAGTTGGTGTTCCTGTACTAAACCAATAGTTCGAATATTTAAATTCATTTTTTATAAAAAGAAGTAAATCGAAAGGGTTATAAACATCATCTTCTAAAAAGTTATATCCATTATACCAAGACTTAACTTTTTCTAAATCTACACCTTTTAGATATGGTAAAAAAGTAGTCTCTACATCATTTTGAGTATATCCACATATATTTCCATAATATTTATTAAGACTTATATCTTCTAGCATATTTAGCCCACTAAATATAGAAGATTTTGAAAACTTTGAAACACCTGTTAGAAATACAAACTTTATATACTGGTCATAACCTTTAAGTATAGAATACAATCCTTTTATAAACTCTCTATTTATTCTGGATTGTTTTATATTATCAATTGTATCTAAA
>JAMOPZ010000400.1 GCA_027064245.1 Campylobacterales bacterium | reverse complement strand
TATCCTTTTATTTTAATAAATTTTAATCAAATCTTTGGTGACAACTCTACCAAGTTCAATCATCTCATAAGCTTTATTAAACTCATAAAAACCACATGCATCATTTGCAATATTTATCATAATATCTGGTGAATATCCTGCCATTTTACATTCTAATATACTATTTTGCATAATATCTATCGTTTTACCTATAATGGCGAACATATTCATATTATCAAATTCTGATTTTACCTCTTTTTTAAAAAAACTTTGTGCTTTTTGTTTAAGCTCAAAAAATATCTCTTCTATTTTATACTCTTTTTCAATCTCTTTTTTTGGTATTTTAATATCATATTTTTTTGCATTATATGCATTTAGATTTACAGCTATAGTAATATCTGTATCATCTGAGATTGTTGGTGCGATAGGTAAAGGATTTAATACTCCTCCATCTATTAAAAGTCTATTTTCAATTTTTTTAGGGGTAAAAATAGTTGGAATTGCAATAGAGGCTCGAATAGCTTCTAAAAGATTTCCATTTTGTATCCATACCTCTTTTTGTTTAATAAGATCAGTGGCAACTGCTGTATATTTAATTGGAAGATCTTCTATATTTACTTCTCCCACCATCTCTTGAATTTTTCGAAAGACTTTATCACCTTGTATCATACCATTTGAAAGAAATGAGAAATCAAGAAGTTTTGCAACATCAAGCATATCAAGCCCTAAAACCCACTCTTTATACTCGTTTAATTTTCCACATGCATAAAGTCCACCAATTAAAGCTCCCATTGATGAGCCTGAAATTGATTTTATAGCAAAACCTTTTTTCTCAAGCTCTTCAATCGCTCCTATATGAGCATATCCTCTTGCGCCTCCACTTCCAAGTACAAGTGAAACTCTTTTTGTATTATCTTTCATTAATTACCTTTTTTAATATATATTAATTTCATATTTAAACCGTAGTTTGAAGTTTCAATAAAACTGCACCAATAATTATAAATACAATTCCAGATACTTTCATAAGATTCATATCTTCTTTAAATATCAGCCAGCCAAGTATTGCAATAAGTGATGTTCCAAGCCCTGCCCATATAGCATAAGCAATACCTATTTCAATTTTTTGAGTTGCATAGTATATTAGTGTAAAAGATATGATATAGCAAACTGTAATAACTCCACTCCAAAAATATGTATTACCATATGTTGCTTGTTTAATGCTCAAAGTTCCAGCTACTTCAAAAACTATTGCAAATATTAAATATATCCAGTGCATTTTACTCTCCTTTTAAAATATACCCATCACCAAAAAGACCGCTCATAAACCCATCAACATAAATTTCAGCTTTTATTTTTCTATTATTGCTATTTGCATAAGGGTAGATTTTTGATATTTTTGCTTTATATAATTTTGCATCACCATCTATTTTAAACTTAAAAACATCTCCTATTTTAACAATGTTGTGATATTTTTGATCAAACTCTAAAACCAATTTTCTTTTTGTTTTGCTTTGAATTTTAAATATTGTTTTTGGATTCATACCTGTTACTA
>JAMOPZ010000399.1 GCA_027064245.1 Campylobacterales bacterium | reverse complement strand
TATATATCCCAAATAGCATAACTGCAGTTAATAAAGATATAAAAAATATATCTCCAGCTCTAATTGGACTAACTTATAATGAAAATGAGTGGATAAAATAGTTAGTTATATGGTAAACACTTCACCATACTCTTTATTTGCTTTTTCATATTCATCAATTCGTCCAATATCAAGCCAATATTCTCTTATAGGAAAAGATACAGTATTATCATTATTTTTAATCATCTCTTCAAAAAGTGTTGGCATATCATAAAACTGATTTTTTGGTATTATATCTATACATGAGTTATTAAGTATATATATTCCAGCACTTACAAAAAACTTATGAATTGGTTTTTCTTCTATAGATAATATTTTACCATTATTAATATTTACAACACCATATGGAACTTGAAAGTCATATTCTCTTATACACATAGTTGCTTTTGCATTATATTTTATATGAAAATCAAGCATATTTTCAAAATTTACATTTGTAAGTAAATCACCATTCATTACAAAAAATGGTTCGCTAGGTTTTTGTTTATCATTTAATAATGTCAAAGCTCCAGCTGTTCCCATTCGTTTATCCTCTAGCACATACTCTATATTTGCTCCAAAACGACTTCCATCTTCAAAAAACTCTTGAATGATATTGGACTTATATCCTACACACATAATGATATCTACAAATCCATAACTTACAAATTTCTCTACTATTGTTTGAAGTATTGGCTTACCACCTACATGAAGCATAGGTTTTGGAGTGTTTTCTGTAAGTGGTCGCAGTCTTGTTCCCAGCCCACCTACCATCAATACTACTTTATTTTTATATATTTTTGGTTTTAAAAGTTGATCAAGTAATTTTATACTTACTACTCTATTGTCATCATCAATTACAGGTATTTGATATAATTTTTTAGTAGTGCATATATTTATAATCTCCTCTTTTGTACTATTTATATGTACTACTGTTGGTGTTTTAGAATATATATTTTCTATGCTATCTATCAAGGTCTTACCATCTAACATAGCTCTTCTTATATCACCGTCTGTAACTGTACCTAAAAGTTTATTATCACTATCTACAACAATTGCAAATTTGATTGCACCTTTGTCTATAATTTGAAGTGCTTCTTTTATGGTAGAGTTTATCGTTAATTTTATTTGATTTATATTTTTCAAGAGATCTCCTTACATTTAAGATCTGTAAATTTTTTAATAATATTTAAATCAATATTTTCCATTACAGATATAATTTTTGAAGAACTATTGCCATCACCATATATATTAACTATATCTTGACAATCTAAATTCATAGCTTCATCTATTGCACTATTTAAAGTTTTAATTTTACAATTAACTATATTATTACTTTGTAATCTACCTTTTTGTCTATTTCCTATATTTACTACTGGTTTTTTAAAGCTTGCTGCTTCTATTATTCCACTAGATGTATTTCCTATTAAAATATCTACATATTTCATAGCACTTAGGTATCTTAACTGTCCCAAGCTTTTAACTAATTTATATTTTTTAGGATTTTTTTTTAC
>JAMOPZ010000398.1 GCA_027064245.1 Campylobacterales bacterium | reverse complement strand
ATTAGCATGACACATAAGACACTCTTTATCTGCAATCATAGGTTTTAGCATTCTTAAAACATGAGTATCATCTGTTTTGGTTTCAAGAAGTAAATTTTTTTTGGTTTGAAATGCTTTTAATACATCGGTATCTTTTGTAAACTTAGAATCTGGAGAATATAGTTCCATCAAAGGTTTTGACTTGGCTACTTCTAAAGATTTTACACCTTTTATGGATGCAGCTTCTTTTTCAGCCTTTTCTATTTGTGCAGGATCTCCTGTATTCATAGCATATCTTAAGCTTTGAAAAATAGCTGTATTTAACATATTTAAATTTTTTTTGGTTGTTAAAATAGCATTTTTTTCTACAGTATTAATAGTAGCATATACAACAGCAATTGTACTAAGGGTCATAAGAATTAACATAAAAAAGATTATTTTGTTTCCAACCTTTTTTTTGATAAAATTTGGTAGCATAAAACCATCCTGTAAAATATTTAGGCTTATTGTATCATAAAAAAGTTTAAACTATATTGTGTTACAATCAAAAAAAATTAAATTAGGTAGGAAAATGATAGTAGGAATAGAAGGTATCATAGAAAAAAAAGAACCAACTTTTTTACATATAAATACAAATGGTATTATTTATGAAGTATTTGTTTCTGTAAATTGTAGTAGTAATATAGTTGATAATAAAATAAAATTATTTATAACTCAAATCATAAAAGAGGAGAGTGATAGTTTATATGGTTTTTTAGATCTTAATGAAAAAAAACTTTTTGATACAGTTATAAAAATAAATGGTGTTGGACCAAAGGTTGCAATGGCAATTTGTAGTACCTTTACCCCATCTAGTTTTGAACAAATCATAAATGACAAAGATGTTGCCATGCTAAAAAGAGTACCAGGAATTGGTCCTAAAGGAGCCAGTAGAATTTTAGTAGAACTTAGCGGTTTTGTCGTAGATACAGATGATAATACAGAATCAAATAACTGTATTATAGAGTCTACAATGGCTTTAGAGTCACTAGGATTTAAAAAAGATTTAGTTAAAAAAGTTTTAAATAGTTGTGTATCTAAGGATACACCTTCTTTAGTAAAAGAGGCATTAAGGAAATTACAAAAATGAAAAATATAGCAGTAGTATTTGGTGGATATAGTTTTGAACATGAGATAAGTATAGTAAGTGCTATATCGATGAAAAAAATATTAAAAAATAAATTAATTTTTATATTTATTGATAAAAATAGAGAGTTTTATCTAATACCTAGTGATATTATAAAATCAAATATTTTTAGTAGTGGTGATTATAAAAAATATGATAAAATTGATATAGTAAAAAATGGTTTTATTAAAAGATCTTTATTTGGTACTAAACAAATAGATTTTGATATAGTTTTAAATTTAACACATGGTGGTGATGGTGAAGATGGTGCATTGGCAAGTTTGTTTAAATTTTTTAATATACCTTTTATAGGTCCTAGAGTTTCTGCTTGTGCGGTTAGTTTTGATAAAAATATAACAAAAAGTTATGCAACTGGTTGTGGTATAAAAACTTTAGAT
>JAMOPZ010000397.1 GCA_027064245.1 Campylobacterales bacterium | reverse complement strand
TATTTCAAGGAGCTTTCATGCTCAAGCTCAACCATCATCAGGTAGTAGTTATAGTAGTAGTGGTGGAGGTGGCTTTTCTGGTGGAGGAAGTGGAGGAGGTGGTGGAGGTTCTTGGTAAAGAGTTAAGTTAGTATAATTATTAAAAGATTTTAGATATAATATCATTATAAAATTTGAAGATAAATTAGGATCTTTTAATATAATAAATGGAGAATAAATAATGAAAATTTCAACAAATAACTTAGCTAAAGAATTAAAACTAGAGAGACAAGAACTTTTTGATAAATTATTAAAACTAAAGTTAATAGATTCTAATCATAAATTAACTAAATTAGGTATTAAATATGGTGGTGAAGGGAAAGAGTTTAAAGGGAATAAATATATTAGTTGGCAAGATAAAGATATTATAAATGAAGCTATAAATAAAAAGCAATCTATTTTTGATAAAATTGTAGATATAGTAACTGATAAGCCTGAATCTAAAGTACCTCCAAAAGTAAAAGTAAAAACAAAAAATATAGACCCACGAAAATTATATAAAGCACCAGAACATAGAACTGATGATGGGCATTATGTTAGGTCAAAAGCAGAAGCAATTATTGATAATTGGCTTTATAATAAAGGAATAGTTCATGCTTATGAAAAAAGAGTTCCTATTGAAGAAAATTTATTAAGTGATTTTTATCTACCTCAAGGTAAAGTCTATATTGAATTTTGGGGATATGAAAACAAACCTGAATATTTAAAAAGAAAAAAGATTAAACAAAATATTTATAAAAAATATGGTTTAGATTTAATAGAATTAACAGATAACGAAGTTCAAAACTTAGATGATATATTACCTAGAATGTTGCTAAAATTTGGAATTAAAATATTTTAAATACAACAGTTTTTATTATAAGGCTAAAATGTTAAGAGAGGGTAGTATATAATTTAATTATTAAATTAATTCATTGTATAATATCTCAAATTTTATATCAAGGATTTTTATTGCCATATATACTTAAAAAATACGCCGTAGTAGAAGGTGAAAGAGTAGAAGACTTTTTGGTTGATGTTGTAAAATTATCGCAAACACTAGCGCATAAACTTTTGCAAAAGGGTAGAATAATTGACCATAAAAATAGGCGTTTACAAAAAGGTCAAGTTTTGAAATCTGGTTATATAGAAGTCATAATCTTTGAAGCTATAACCAAAGGGTTAAAACCACTGTTTCAAACAGAACATTTTGCACTTTTTGATAAACCATCAGGTCTGCTTGTTCACCCAGTTGTACGCTCTACACAATACACACTTTTAGATGAGATACGATACCAATTTGGAGACGAAGCCAACTTAGTACACCGAATAGATGCAGAGACATCAGGACTTATACTTGTGGCTAAAAATGGATATGCTCAATATATATTACAAGAGATGTTTGTAAAAAAAGCGTTTGTTAAAAAGTATAAAGCCTTAGTAGAAAAAGAGCTAAAAGAAGATATTTTGATTGATAAAAAAATTACAACCTCAAATGGTCTAATAAATTTAAAAATGCAAATATCT
>JAMOPZ010000396.1 GCA_027064245.1 Campylobacterales bacterium | reverse complement strand
GAAACTCAAATCATCAGAGGTGAATTGAGTGAAACAGAGTTAAGACTCACAAAAGAGATAGAATCTGTTCGGCAAGAAACTCAAATCATAAGAGGTGAGATAAAAGAGCTTGATCTAAAACTTACAAAAGAGATAGAAAAAAGTAAAACAGAAACAATTAAATGGGTATCAGGAATGTTATTTATGCAAGTAATAGCCATAGGTGGATTATTTTTAACTGCATTTAAACTTTTTGGACAATAAAAATAAAGGAAAATAATGAGTTTTATAGAAACTAGAGGAAATGATGGAAAAAGAGCTAGTATTGTTAGTTTTAGTGATGCAATATTAAATCCTAGTTCATCATTTGGTGGATTGTATGTACCACAAACTATACCAAATTTGGGACTTGATTTTATAGAAGAACATATTAATAGTTCTTATAAAGAGTTGGCATTTGATATTTTAAAAGCATTTAAAATAGATATAGATGATGATACTATAAATGAAGCACTTAATCTTTATGATAAATTTGATGATAATACAAATCCATCTCCTATAATTAAAATAAAAGATGATCTTTTTGTAAATGAACAATATCATGGACCAACAAGAGCTTTTAAAGATATGGCTTTACAACCATTTGGTCATATTTTAAGTGCAATTGCTAAAAAAAGAGGTGAAAAATATTTGATTTTAGCAGCAACTTCTGGAGATACAGGTCCAGCCGCATTAAATACATTTAAAGATAAAGATGGTATAAAAGTGGTATGTCTGTATCCGCATGGAGGTACTAGTGATGTTCAACGACTTCAAATGGTAACTCAAGATGGTCAAAATTTAAAAGTTTTAGGTATAAATGGGAATTTTGATGATGCACAAAATGCTTTAAAACAACTATTAAGTTCTGCCACATTTAAAGATGAATTAGCTAGTGATGGTATAAAATTAAGTGCTGCAAATAGTGTAAATTTTGGAAGAATTATTTTTCAAATAGTATATCATTTTGCAAGTTATTTAGCACTTTTAAGAGATGATGAGATAGTTCTTGGTGAAAATATATATATAGATGTACCAAGTGGAAATTTTGGTAATATTTTAGGCGCTTATTATGCACAAAAGATGGGACTTCCTGTTGAAAAACTTCTTGTTGCTTCAAATGAAAATAATATATTAACACAATGGCTAACAACAGGTATGTATGATATAAGAGATAAAGAGTTAAAGCTTACAAAATCTCCTGCTATGGATATATTAAAATCATCAAATATTGAGAGAGTTATTTTTGATCTTTTTGGGGCAAATCGTACAAAAGAGCTTATGGAATCATTAAATAATAATGGTTATTTTGAACACACTCAAAGTGAATTAGACACCTTAAAACAATATTTTAGTGCTACTTATAGTGATGACCAATATGGATTAAAAGTTATAAAAGAGTATTTAGTAAATGAAAATTACCTTATGGATCCACATACTGCAACTTGTATAAAAGCATATGAAGAGTTAAAAAATGATGACTTAAAAACAGTAATTTATAGTACTGCTCAATGGACAAAATTTTCACC
>JAMOPZ010000395.1 GCA_027064245.1 Campylobacterales bacterium | reverse complement strand
GGCAGATAGCTGTTCTACTGATTTTGTAAAAACTTTTAATTTTTCTTGTTCATTTTGAATTTGTGGTTCAAAGTTGATTATATCTTTATCAAATTTTGATAATTTTACTAACTGTTCTAAATGTTTATTCAATGTTGTTTCCTTGCAATATATTTAAATGGATTTTCTGAAGCTACTATTATACCCTTTATTTTATTTTTTTGCAAATATTTTTTTAAAAGTTTATATAAAATCTCACCAAAATAGATCTCACTTTCATAATGACCTATATCTATAAGAGATATTCCTAATGCTTTTGCTTCCATAGCTTCATGATATTTTATATCTCCTGTTAAGAAACAATCTGCTTTTACAAAAGGTAGTAGTGACATACCAGAGCCTGTACAAAGTGCAATTGATTTGATATCTTTTTTTGATTTTACAACTTTAGCTATAGTTAAATTTAATTTTTTGTTAACTTTTTTTATTAACTCTTCAAAACTAATATCAACTTTAGCTTCTAATAAAAAATCACATTGTTGTTTAAAATTAAAATTTAATAGATCTGCTACATATAAATTTAGATGTGTTTTATCAAAATTTGTATGCAGTGAGATAAGCTTAATATCTTTCTTAATCAATATTTTTAATATTTTTGTACTATAACTATCATTGTTAATAGTTTTTAATGGTTTAAAAATCAAAGGATGATGGGTAATAATCAAGCTATTTTTATCTAAAGATTTTACTAAATCTATATCCAAATCCAATGAGATATAAACTTTTCTAAAATCATCTTCCATATCTCCCACAATCAAACCACTATTATCCCATTTCTCTTGTATTTCAAAAGGAGATAGTTGATCTAAAAAATTATAGATATCTCTTACAATCATCTTATTTCTAGTCTTTTTAGTCTATCTGGCTCTTGATTCTTATAAAGTGTTGCACATCCCAAAGATAACTCTCGTACCTTTAAGATATAGTTTTGACGACTTGTTACACTAATAGCTTTTCTAGCATCTAAAGTATTAAAAGCATGAGATGCTAACATACACTGATCATAAGCAGGTAGTGGTAAACCAGCATCCAAACATTTTTTACACTCAGAAGATGCATCTTCAAAATGTTGAAAAAGCATATCAGTTGAAGCTACTTCAAAGTTGTATTTAGAAAACTCTATTTCAGACTCTAAATGTATATCTTTATATGTAGTTTTTCCAAACTCATTTTCATTCCAAACTATATCAAAAATATTATCAACACCTTGAAGATACATAGCTAATCTTTCTGTACCATATGTGATCTCAACAGCTACTGGATCACAAGCGTGACCACCTACTTGTTGGAAGTATGTAAATTGAGTTACTTCCATACCATCAAGCCACACTTCCCATCCAAGTCCCCAGGCACCTAAAGTTGGTGATTCCCAGTTATCTTCTACAAATCTAACATCATGTTTACTAAGATCTAATCCTAAGTATTCTAAAGATTTTAAATATAGATCTTGAATATTATTTGGACTTGGTTTTATAAGTGCTTGAAACTGATAGTATGAACCTAATCTATTTGGGTTTTC
>JAMOPZ010000394.1 GCA_027064245.1 Campylobacterales bacterium | reverse complement strand
GTTACATTTGAAGGAATTATATTAATAATCCATTTTGTAATTATTATAAAAAACAAAATAATTATAGTGTATTTTAAAATTTTTAAAAACATATTATACACTTAAAATAAACCCTCTATCAAGATTAGATAGATCCTTATAAAATTCTAAAGATTTGTAAGATATATTTTTATTTATAAAGTTATTTAATGGTTTTTTCTGATCATATCCCATCTCACACAATAGATATTTTATATCTTTTTTAGAAAATTCTATAATAATTTTTTTCAATAATTCATCACCAATATCACCACCAAAAAGTGCATTTGATGGTTCATATTTTACATTTAAAGGTAGTGTAAAATTTGATGCTATATATGGTGGATTTGAGATTAATACATTAAATTTATCTTGACTAATATTAGATAAAAGATCACTTTGTAAAAATGTTATTTGATTGTTTACATTATGTTTTATTGCATTTTGTTCTGCTAAAATTAATGCTTTTTTATTTATGTCTACTGCTATTATTTTACTAGTTGGTATTAATTTTGCTATCATTATTGATATAATTCCACTACCTGTTCCTATTTCTATTATAGTTGGATTCTCTATTTTTTCTAAAATCTCAATAGCTTTATCTACTAAAATCTCAGTTTCAGGACGAGGTATTAATACCCCCTGCTCTACTTTAAAAATCTCTCCGTAAAATGTTGCTTTTTTAGTAATATATTCTATAGGATAATTTACAGATCGTTTTTCAATAAGTTTTTTTAATTTTTGTTCTGTATCTATACTACATGGCTTATTATAATTAATATGCAACCAAATAATATTTTGCTCTATTATATACAAAAGCAATATTTCTGTCTCTTTTTGAGGAATATGGGTAATATCTTTTAATTTTCTTAAATATTCTTTTACAATTTGCTTGTATGTTTTCATTTTATACCTATTCTTATAGCTTCCTCTAAAGATGTGGTTCCATTTAAAATCATATCTCTTATTTGATCACTTAAAGGTATCATACCATTATCTTTTGCTAGTTGCATTAATTGTTCATCATCTACACTATCTTGTAATGCCAATTTAATACTATTATCTATTAAAAAAAGCTCTGCAATTGCAACTCTACTGCTATAACCTGTATAGTTACACTCTTTGCATCCAACACTTTTATATATTTTAGAACCTTGTGGTATATTAAATTCATCAAGATGATGTTCTGCTATAATATCCTCCTCTTTACAATGTTTACATAGCTTTCTAACTAACCTTTGAGCTAAAACACCTAAAATAGAAGATGATATCAAAAATCGTTCAAGCCCCATATCTATAAGTCTTGTAAGAGCAGCTGGCGCCCTATTTGTATGTAAAGTAGAAAATACTAAGTGACCCGTAAGTGCTGCTTGGATAGATATAGAAGCAGTTTCTTGATCTCTAATTTCACCAACCATTAAAATATCTGGATCTTGTCGTAAGATAGATCTAAGACCAGAAGCAAATGTAAGTCCAACTTTTTCATTTACTTGTATTTGATTTATATTATCACTTTTATATTCCACTGGATCTTCTATTG
>JAMOPZ010000393.1 GCA_027064245.1 Campylobacterales bacterium | reverse complement strand
AAATATTAAAATAAAAAATATCATCTTAAAATTTTGAAGTTTACTTAATGCAACATCTGTATCAACAGATGATATAATATACCAATAGTTATATTCCCCTTCACTTTTTAGAGGTGTAATCTTGTGAAATGAATATATTTTATGATTATATGTAAATACACCTGATATTTTATCTTGAATATATTTATCTATTTGAAAATGATCTTGATTGAAGTTTGAATTATTTTTAAGTTGAGCACCCCATCTTTTATTTTTATCTTTATGGTATATATAATTTCCATTAGGATCTATTAAAAAATAATTAACTTTTCTATTTTTTTGTTCAACTTCTTGCTTAGAAATTATATCTAATATATTTTGAGCATAAACACTAATTACAAATATATTTGTTAAATCTCCATTTGCATTTACCATAGGAGTTGAGTATCTAATAACAGGGGTAAAAGGTCTTTCTATCCTACCATTTTCAATATTTAAGTTAAGTTCTGATATATAAAATTGATCTTTTTTTAAACCTTTTGGTATCTCTACATAGGATCTACCTTTTTTATTTTGTAATTGATTAGATGGTAATAAAAATGCTCTATTTATATCTTTTTTATATCGTACAGATATAAGCTCATCTCCATTTAGATCAATAATCCTTGCTTTATAATAATCTTTTTTAGTCTCTAAAAAATATATTAAACTATCTGTAAAGATTTTCTTCCACTGTTTTGCTTTTTTTTCTTCACCTTTACTATTAAAAATAAGATATCTTTTTAAAGCATAAAAATCTTTTGAGTACAAAACATCTTTGGATATTAATGATAAATATTTTTCAATTTCTAGATCTAATGAATCTGTTCCTTGCTTGTTGATTTCATAAGCAGATGATATGTAAGACTCTTTGATATTTGTATATCCATACCAACCAATTATACTAACAGACAGTATAATAACAAAAATAAATATTGAGAAAATTTTATTTTGTAACGACATATTTAGCTTCATCCTAACTCTCCTATTTTAATTTGGTATTATTACTACTTTATTTCTACCAGTTTCTTTTGCAATATATAGCCCTTCATCTGCTCTATTTGATAAACTTTCAAGTTCTTCACCCTCTTGATAAATTGTAGCTCCAATAGAACAAGTAATATGACCTACTTCTTCAAAAGGAATTTGTGATATTTTTATTCTAATCTGATTTAAGATCTCCTCTAACTCTTTTTCATCAACATTAGGAAGTAGTATTGTAAACTCTTCACCACCCCATCTAGCAAATATATCTATTTCTCTTATAGATTCATTTATAGTTGATGCAAAAGTTATAAGTGTTTTATCTCCTACTAAATGCCCATAAGTATCATTAACCTTTTTAAAATGATCTATATCAAACATACCAAAGGCCAATTTATACCCTTTGTCCTTAGCTTTTTTGGTCTCAATCTCAAACAGATCTATAAATTTTGATCTATTATATACTTTTGTTAAATTATCATATGTTGCTTTATTTTCAAAAGTTTTCATCTGTGTTGCTAATTGGGTTACATCTGTAAGTGTTACTACAAATTTATTTCTATTATCTATTGGGTTTACATTTATTTGAAATGCTTTTGGCTCAAAAGTACTTATATCCATAAGCAATATTTTATAGCTTTCAACACCTGAATGATTTGCTAAATATTGTGTCCATGGTTTATTATTGTTTAACACATGCAAAGAAAAATAATTTTCATATTCCATAAAAAGATTACTTATATTATCATGTTTAGTATTAAACTCCTCTAGAGAATCTACTGCAAAAAATTCTAAAAATCTTTTATTTACACTTACAATACCAGTATGTTCATCATAAATAAAAATAATAGTTTGTTGTGCATCCATTACGGATTGACTAAAAGCTATTTGTTCTTTTAATTTGTCTTTATATTCTACAAGCTTTATATGAAACTCTACTCTTGCAAGTAATTCAAACTCATCATAAGGTTTAGATAGATAATCTACACCTAAAGAGAAAGCTTTTTGTATCGTAGTATCATCTCGTTTTGCTGTAAGAAAGATTATAGGGATATCTTTTGTTTGTTTATTTGTACTAATTAGTTGTGCTGTTTGAAAACCATCCATATCTGGCATCATAACATCAAGTAAAATAAGATCAATTTGTTTTTGTAAAAGTACACCTAAAGCATCTTCACCACTTGTAACTGAAGTAATAGTGTAACGGTCTGATTTTGTTTCGAATAAAGATTCTAAAACAAAAAGATTTGTCTGTGTATCATCAACACATAAAATATTATACATCATAATCCTAATTTTTATTATTATTTCTTAATTATAGTATAATAAGGTTTAAACAAAAATATCTTTATTGATTCTTTTTTATTAAATTTTGTTTATATTGTAAATAAGTAGTATTTATTTCATGTACAGTTTTATACTGACTAAAATCCTCTTTTTGTATCGTTTTTTCTATAATTTTATCCATAGATTCTAAATTATCAAGATCAAACTCCTCTTCCATTTGTCCATATTTTTGTAACATATCATCAAAAATAGATGTATATATGTATGAATTTTCCTCTTTTGAATTTAACATCTTTTTTATAGAAACCCAATTTGTAAAAAGCTTATGCCAAATAATCTTTTGTTGAGCTGTCATACAAAGTGATTCTATGATAGAAGACCATTTATAAAGAGCAAAATATGCTTGATGATTTTTAAATAACTCCTCTAACCACCAATCCTCATATTTTGGTAATCCATCAAAATGCTTTTGATTTTCTGGATTATTTTCATTGTGTTCTTCTATACTTTCTTGAATATCTTCAATAAAAAGTTTAAAATGTACTATTAAAATAGGTATATAAGTATCAAAAAGTGTAAAATATTTTTGATCTGTACACTCTTTTATCTTTTGTACTCGTTGTTCAAACTCATCTTTTATTTGTTTTAATTCCTCTTCTAGGGTTACTACTTCTCGTATATTATTTTTTATAACTGTATTTGCAACTTCTATTAGCTGTTTATCATCAAAATGTATATCGTTTGGTAACTCATCTAATATCATCATAGCTTCTAATATCTGTTTGCGATTTAGATTTTTATTTTTTTTCATACGGATTTTTTGAAGTTTATAGTATGTTTGTTTAGCTAAAGCCTCTTCTACTTTTTCTAGCTCTTTAAACTGCTCTTTTTGATCAGAGGGAATATCATCATAAAGCTTTTTATACATTTCATAATCTTTTGTTGATTCCTCTAATGCTTGTTCCACAGAAGCTCTTTTTAATGCAGAAACTTTAAACTCTCCACTTTCTATGGCTCTTAATTGCTTTTTGCTATTTGCTATTTTTTCTTCATTTTCTTTAATCAATTTTTCTAATGCAAAGATACTTAAATTCATATATCTCCCCTTTAATAAAGAAGTATATTAAAAATCTACTTAATCTAATATTAAGAAAAGTTACAAACATTTATTCACAATACTATGTTTGTACAATCAAATCCACGATTGGTAGTTTAATATAAAAAAATTATCTATCATATTAAGATTTTTATCTATTTTATAATAGTAAAAATCTCTTTGATAGATTTTAATACTAAAGTAGCTTTTGAATCTTTTATATCAAAGTTATGACCAGTTTGTACTTGTATGCTATTTTTTATACCTGCATTTATAGCACACTGTATATCACTAGATTTATCACCTATTAACCAAGAATTTTTTAAATCTATATTATAATTTTTTAAAATATTTTCTATCATAAGTGTTTTTGGTTTTCTACAATTGCAATTATCTTTTGGTGTATGTGGACAATATTCTACTTGCTCTATTGTAATATCTTTTTTTAAAAATTCATTTAACATCCATCTTGTAAGAGTATTAAAATCATCTTTTGTATAATACCCTCTTCCAATACCTGATTGATTGGTAATAATAAAAAGTTTATACCCTAAATCTTGTAAATATTTTAAACTATCAAAAACACCATCTATAAACTCAAAATCTTCTATTTTATAAAGATAATCTTTCTCTTTATTTATTACCCCATCACGATCTAAAAATATAGCTTTTTGCACTATTGTAACTCATATGTTGTATCTCTTATTCCATCAGTATAAAGTTTTTGGCAAAGAGGTGAAGATGTTTGATCAATATCAACTATAAGTGAACTATTTTGTACAGTAAGTGAAGTACAAACACTCCCATCACTGTTTTTAAATTCAATTTTTTTATCTGAGATACTCCAAGTAGAACTATTGATATTTACTGCATCTGTAATTTTATTAATAGATCCATTCATTAAATAGTATGATTGAATTGATGTAGATATAGTAGATATATCTTGTTTGATTGTAGAAACTGTTGCATTACTTTTTGTATCAAGTAATTTTGGAATTGCAACAGCTGCTATAATACCTAAAATTGCAATAGCGAAGATAAGTTCTATTAAAGAAAATCCCCGTTTCATAACACTACTCCCACTCTATAGTTGCAGGTGGTTTACTACTTATATCATATACTACTCTATTTATTCCATCTACTTCATTTATAATTCTTCTACTCATAACTTCAAGTATATCGTGTGGAATATGTGCAAAAGTTGCTGTCATACCATCTATTGCATTTACTATTCTAATACAAGCAGTATTATCATAAGTTCTATTATCTCCCATAACACCAACTGATTTTACATTTAATAGTACTGTAAATGCTTGCCAAGTTTTATCATACCATCCAGAAGCTCTTAACTCCTCTAACATAATAGTATCTGCTTTTCGTAAAATCTCTAAATCTGCTTCATTAACTTCACCCATAATTCTAATAGCAAGTCCAGGTCCAGGAAACGGATGTCGCCCTATCATATGAGATGGAAGTCCAAGTTCTAAACCTAACTCCCTTACTTCATCTTTAAATATCTCTCTTAAAGGCTCTATTAATTCAAATTTCATCCAATCAGGTAATCCTCCTACATTGTGATGAGATTTTATAGTTTTAGATGGTCCTTTTACACTAACACTTTCAATTACATCAGTATAAAGTGTACCTTGAGCTAAAAACTCAATACCATCATGTTTTTTAGCCTCTTTATCAAATACTTCTATAAATGTTTCACCAATTATTTTTCTTTTTTTCTCAGGATCACTTATACCTTTTAACTTTGTCAAAAACTGATCAGATGCATCAACTGTAATAAGCCCAATACCTCTATTTGCAAACATAGATTGTACATCTTCTACCTCATTTGCTCTTAAGAGTCCATTGTTTACAAATACAGGAACTAGTTTGTCTCCTATGGCTTCAGCTAAAAGAGTAGCTACAACTGAACTATCAACTCCACCACTTACTCCACAAAGTACTTTTTTATCTCCTACTTGATCTTTAATTTTTTTTATTTGCTCTTTTGCAAAATTTCCCATACTCCAGTTTTTTTCACAACCACATATAGTTTTTGCAAAATTTACAAGCATTTTTGCACCATCAATAGAGTGTGTTACTTCTGGATGATATTGAAAAGCATATATTTTTTTATCATCATTTGCTATTGCTGCATATGGTGAGTTTTCACTAGTTCCTATTACTTTAAATCCATCAGGAAGTTTCTCTACTCTATCTCCATGACTCATCCAAACTATCTCATTATCCTCTATATCTTTAAAAATAGTACTATTATCCTCTATTTTTAATTTTGCTTTTCCATATTCATGATGGTCTGCTGGAATTACACTACCACCTAAAAAGTGTGCTATTGTTTGCATACCATAACAAATACCCAATATTGGTAACCCTAAATCAAAAATAGCTTTATCTACAAGATATGCATCTTTAGCATAAACACTAGCTGGTCCTCCACTTAAAACTATCCCTTTTGGTGATCTTTCTTTAATCTTTTGAATTGATTCATTGTATGGTACAATTTCACTATAAAATCCACTATTTCTTAACCTTTTTGAGATAAGCTGAGTATATTGAGATCCAAAATCTAATACTAATATTGGTACATGTTTCATCTAAATTTTCCTTATTTTTGATTTAAAGTTTTTATATCTTCACTTAATTGTTCTATATTTTTTAAAATTCTATTTGTAGCATCATAAAAAAAATCATCACTTAAAATTCCCATCTCTTTTTGTATCTGTAAAGATGTAGTAGCTAAGCTTATTACACTTAATGGCTGTTTCCATCTATGAGATAATTTTGATATATCTATTTTTTGATTTTTCATTAAAATACTCTATTAAAAAATTACATAAAGCCATAAGCCTACAAATATAGCTAAAATCGTTACACCAAAAACAGCTATATTTATATCACCCATTGTTTACTCTTTTACTCTTCTACTATAGAGTTTATTTTTTCTTTTAAGCTAGGTATTGTAAAACCAAATTGCTCAAATAACTCATTTGCAGGTCCACTTGCTCCAAAACTATCCATTCCTATAAAATGATCAGCAAACTTATACCACTCAAAACTTCTACTAGCTTCTATTGCTATTTTTATATGTGTTGGATTGATAATTGTATCTATATACTCTTGAGGCTGTTCACAAAGCAAATCAAAACAAGGAACAGATACAATGTTACACTTAATATCATAATCATCCTCTAAATGACAAGCTGTTTGAAGAGCTAGCATAACTTCACTTCCACTTGCCATTAAAGTTACAGTTGCACCCTCTCTTCTTGTAAGAAGATATCCACCATTTTCTACATCACCATACTCTTTTGTTGGTTTTAAAGTTTTTAATTTTTGTCTAGAACATACAAAAGCAGTTGGAGCAGACATAGTAAGTGCTTTTTGCCAACATCTTACATTTTCTGTTGCATCTGCTGGTCTAAAAGTATAAAAATTTGGCATAGCTCTAAATTGGCTTAATTGTTCAATTGGCTGATGTGTTGCTCCATCTTCTCCTACACCTATACTATCATGAGTCCATATAAAATGTGTAGGTATATTTGACAATGCAGCAACTCTAGCTGCTGGTTTTAGATAATCACTAAATATAAAAAATGTAGCATTATATACTTTAAAAAGTCCATATAAATTCATAGCATTACTTATAGCTGCCATTGAGTGCTCTTTTATACCAAAATGTATATTTCTTCCTTTTGGAAAATCTCCAAGACCTTTTAATTCTGTTTTATTTGATGGAGCTAGATCTGCACTACCACCAATAAAACTAGGTACTGCTTTTGCAATAGCATTTAAGATCTGATGATTACTATCTCTTGTAGCTATCTCTTTAGTATCACTAAAATCAGGATATTGTACTTTACTATAATTTGGATTTAATAGTGCATTTAAAGTCTCATTTTGTTCACTAAGTGGAAGATCTTTTTTTACAAGTTTATCCCATGCTTTATTTTGCTCTTGACCTTTTTTTGTTTTATCAAATGCAGCTTTTACATCTGCTGGTATTATAAAACTTTCTTCTGGATTAAATCCAGCTTTTTTCTTAGAAGCTGCTAATTCATCTTCTCCTAAAGGAGCTCCATGTGTATGATGAGATCCCTCAAGAGTTGCAGCACCTCGTCCTATTTTTGTTTTTGCTATGATTAAAGTTGGATTATTACTATTTCTTGAGTTTGTAAGTGCAAAATCTATAGCTTCAAAGTTATGCCCATCTATTGTTACAACATCAAATCCAATAGCCTCAAATCTTTTTTGTACATCTTCACTCCAAGCTATACTTATATCACCCTCTATTGTAATATCATTGCTATCATAAATAAGTGTTAAATTTGATAATTTTTGATGTCCTGCAGTACTTAATGCCTCATAAGATATACCCTCTTGTAGATCCCCATCTCCACAAAGACAATATACATGATGATCTATTATATTTGCAGTCTCGCTATTTAAACAATACTTAGCATAAGAAGAGGCCATTGCAAATCCTACTGCATTTGCTACACCTTGACCAAGAGGTCCTGTAGTGATCTCTATACCTTGAGTATGACCATATTCTGGATGACCTGGAGTTTTAGACCCTGTTTGTCTAAAATTTTTAAGATCATCAATAGTTAAATCAAATCCCCAAAGATGTAAAAGTGAATATACTAAAGATGATGCATGACCACCACTAAATACTATTCTATCTCTATTTAACCATGTTGGGTTTGCAGGATTTATTTTTAGATGATTACTAAGCACTGTAGCAATATCTGCTAATCCCATAGGAGCTCCTGGATGCCCACTAGAGGCAGCTTGTACCATATCTGCACATAAAAATCTTATTGTATTTGCTTGTTTTGTTAAAAATTCTGTTGACAATTTTTTATCCTTCTTTTTTTGTAGTTGTTTTTTTTGCTGTAGTTTTTCTTGTTGTTTTTTTTGCTGGTGTTTTTTTAGAAGTAGTTTTTTTAGAAGTAGTTTTTTTAGCTGCTACTTTTCTACCACCTTTTTTTGGTTGATTATCTATAATCTTTTTTACCTCTTCTAAAGTAAGATT
>JAMOPZ010000392.1 GCA_027064245.1 Campylobacterales bacterium | reverse complement strand
GGAATTTTAAAACAATGGCAGAGAGTGGGGGATTCGAACCCCCGGAGGTGTGACCCTCGCCGGTTTTCAAAACCGGTACATTCGACCAACTCTGTCAACTCTCTATTTGAATAAGTGGTTGAAATTATATAGAAATAATACTTAAAAGTTTATTAATTAAGTGCTATTATGATTTTTTATCTCTTTTAAAGTAAAATATAAAAGTATAAAACCACTTAAACTACTAGCAAGAGCTAAACCTACTGCTTTATATGGTACTATTAATATTAAAGATAATACAATATTTATCCCCAATGATTTCATGGTTATTTTTGCTGCTGTATTTTGTTTTTGATGGCTATAAAGCCATAGCATATAGATCTTTGATAGACCAAATGGGATAAGACCTATAAGGTACATAATAAGTACTATAGATGTATTTGCTGTATCAATTTTAGTAAATGATCCTCTTTGAAATAAAAGCCAAACTATTTGCTCGCTAAAAACTATCCCTATAATTGTAGCACTACCTAAGAGTAAAAGTAATATTTTAGATGCTTTGTTTAAAAGATTTCTTGCTTTTTGATTATCTTTATTTTTTATAGCTTTTGCAACACTAGGAAATAGTGCTACAGATGTAGCTATAGCAAAAAGAGCAAGGGGTAGTTGAAAAACTCTATTTGCATAGTAAAGATAACTTATGGTCCCACTTACTAAAAAAGAGGCTAACCAAGTATCTAAAAATGCACTAAGATGAGCAGCACTACTACCAAAAACTGCAGGAAAAAAAGTTTGATAAAATTTTTTTGTATCTTGATTTGGTTTTAAGGCTTTTTTATTGAAGGTAAAAAATTTTATCTTTTGTATTTTTATAGCTATAATATGGGCAATAACTTGCAAAATACCACCAATAATAACTCCATAACTTAAATAATATACTATAGTTTGATCACTTTTGCCTTTTGAAAATAAAAGTGCAAATATAAGAGCTATATTTAATAGTGCGGTTGAAAATGCAGTGGTACTAAAATGGTGTTTATATTGTAAAAGTGCAGCAAAAAAAGTAACTATAAATATAAGTGGTAAATAGTAAAAACAAATAGCTACATAAGGGGTAGCTATATCTATGATATCACTACTAAAGCCTACTGCTATAGCTTTTGTAATAAATGGAGCAAAAAGTGTTACAAAAAAGCTAAGTAAAAGCAAAAAAGCTAAAAATTGTAAAAATATAATAAAACTAAATTGTAATTTTTGTCTAGATTTTGCATAAGATGGTATAAATGCTTGTGTAAAAGCACCCTCTGCAAATATTCTTCTAAAAAGATTTGGTAATTTAAATGCAACAAAAAATATATCACTATAAATACTAGCTCCTAAAATAGAAGCGGTCAAAAGATCACGCAAAAAACCTAAAATTCTAGATAGTAAAATACCTGCACTATTTGTAAAGATATGTTTTAACACTTAAACTTTATGCCCAAAGTTGAAAATGTGGTATAGTTGATACAGCTTTTACAAGATCTGCTCTAGTTATAATACCTACACTAGTATTATTACTATTTACAACTAAAATAGCATTT
>JAMOPZ010000391.1 GCA_027064245.1 Campylobacterales bacterium | reverse complement strand
AGAAAAAACTTCATTAGCAAACTTTTCTATAACTCGCTCATCAATCCCCTCATATCTTCCACTTACTATTACTATATGATCTTTTTTAGATAATCTTTTTGCATCATTTTGATTAAAAGGTTTAGCAGCAGCTAATGGAAATATAATATAAGCTTGTGGATCTTTTTGTTTTATCTCATTTAAGAGATCAAAAAGAGGCTGAGCAAATATCAACTGCCCTGCTCCTCCACCACAAAGTGTATCATCTACTTTTTTATGCTTATTTTTTGTATAATCTCTAGGATTATAATAATCACATTTTATAATACCTTTTTCTTTTGCTTTTTTTAAAATAGAATCATTAAAATAAGGTTCTATCAAATTTGGGAATAAACTTACAAAAGAAAATTTCATACTATCTATCTAAAATATCTAAAGCAGGCTTTCCTATATGAAAACCTTGTAGATAATCTACCTCATGAATAGTAAGAATATTTTCTATCTCTTTTGATTTTACTTTTTCAGCTACTACAAGTAACTTCAACTCTTTAGCAACTCTTACTATACTAGATACAACCACAACTGCCTCTTGATCTTCAAAAATATTTTCTACTAAACCACTATCAAGTTTTATAATATCTACATCAAGATTTAAAATATAATTAAAATTAGAATATCCACTACCAAAATCATCTATAGCAATAGTAGCACCATAACTTTTTACTTTTTTTATAAACTTATTTAAAAGTTCAAAATCACTTATCTCTTCTGTTTCAAGAAGCTCTATTACAACATTATGACTATTTTTATAATGTTGTAATGAACTAAATAAAAGATCCATAGTCTCTTCATTTTGAATATCACTAACTGCAAAATTAATTGAAAATTTAATATTATCTATATCTTTAAAATACTCAAATGCCTTTCTTATTACTGTTTGTGTAATTAAAGGATATTTACCATTAGCATGAGCTATATCCAAGAACTTATCTGGAGAATGTAGAATATCTCCATCTTTTATTCTTACTAATGTTTCATATTTATCTATACAGCCTGTCTTAGTATTTTTCATTGGCATAAATACAGGAACAATATTATCATTTTTTATTGCAGTATCTAAAATTTCTGCCCATACCATATAATTAATATCATTATCTTTTATCTTTAATGTTTTATCAAAAAGTACAATATTTTGATATGTCTGTTTACAATAAGCTAAAGCTATATTAGCATCTTCTAATATATGTTCATTATTTGTTGTAGAATATATATATCCCAATGCTACATCTAAAGTAAAAGAGCTATCGTTATATACAAATTGTTTTGTTGTTAATACTTTTAAAAGATTCTTAATATCTTCTTTTTCCATTGATTTATTATAGATAATTGCAAATTCATCACCATACAATCTATATACTATACCCATTTTATCTACATATTGTTTAAGAGTTAATGCAAACTGAGAAAGAATAATATCTGCAATATCTGTACCATAAATACGATTTATTTTTCCAAATCCTTTTATATCTAACACTATTATAGTACTTGCTCGTTTTAGTAATAATAAATCATCCTCTAGTTTT
>JAMOPZ010000390.1 GCA_027064245.1 Campylobacterales bacterium | reverse complement strand
CAAGTATTCATATATAATTAAAAGTATTGAATCTCCAGCTGAAAGTATTAACAGTTGTAATGAACGCTACCGAGGTTGTCATGTTATTGACAATGTTAAAGTAATAGGACATATCACAAAACTTGAAATACTTGATAAAGATGGTAAGGTATTACATACTTACTCTGACTATAAATAAGGAAATTTAGAATGAAAATAAAATTACTAATTACTAATATTATATTATCTGCATCAATAGGAATTACAGGTTGTAGCACTACATACACACCAGAGAATGCGGCAACAGAAATTTGTGAAAGTTTTAAAAATATGGATTTAGAATCCATACAAAAACATGGAAATTCTTATTTTATAGGTTTAGCAGAAAATAAACAAAAATCAAGACTGAAACTGGTTCAAAAATACTATTCTGATTGTTCGGGTATAAAAGTAGAAGCAGTAAAAAATGGTGGTGATTCTTATAATTATAAGTTTAAATCAAAAAGTATGCAGAAGTTTAAGTTTCAGAAATTTTACTTGGATACAAAAAATAATACTTACACTATAAGTTTTTAATCTTTTTCAAATAAAACTATAAGATACCCTTTTGCTTAAAACAGGTAAAAGGTATCTTATGAAAAAACAAAAAGATTTATTTATTAAAACTATTGTTGTAGTCTTTTTGTTTATCTTCATAAACCAGCTGTTGGAAAATATCTTCATTGTACCAGTTAAACTTTTTTCTATTTTTATAACAATCTTGTAAAATATTTCTTGTTGTGTCACGGTTAAATGTTATAACACCGATATTTATTTCACTTGAAAGAGTACGAGTTTTTTTATCATAAATTATTTTATTATTGTTATATAAACCAACTGACTTTTTATCTACATATCTTGGAAGATAATCGTCTAAAAATATATGTAGTTCAGTATTACCTAAAAACTCCATAGAAGTATATATTCCCTCCAAAGTATTCTTTTTGAACTTTGTATCAAAGAATATATGAGTGTGTCTATTTCCACCCTTTAAGGTGTGATATTTAACTATTATATCACTATGGACTATCTCACTTGTAGCTTTTTCTAAAACTCTTGATTTAAAATGTGAAAATTGTTTATACTTGCTGGCATCAACACCCATTAACTTACGAAACTGATTTATAGTCAAATCAGGAACCCTTACAAACCCATTTTCTTTTGATACACTACTTCTGCATAGTTGATAGAGTTTGATACTATAAACAGATTTAAAAGAGTTTATAATATCTTGGTTTATGCTGGTAAAGTTAGATTTACCTTTTCCAATATTAAAGACCATCTCTTTTAGTGCTGGTTCAATATATATTTTAATATTTCCCTTATCTGTCTTAGTATCAAAATCTTTAATCAATGTGTCAATGTCATAAACAATATTTTTATTTTTGTCATAGTCCAATAAATCAAGTATAATTTTACTGGTTTTTAAATTATGAAGATTATTTTCTATAAGATTGATATCTAATGTTTATAATGTCCCTACAAAAACAAACCACTTAATACAACATTCTTATTTAAAAAGTTAAAATAAGAACAGAAAAGTGAGGGATAAAA
>JAMOPZ010000389.1 GCA_027064245.1 Campylobacterales bacterium | reverse complement strand
TTATCATAAATATTATTAGCAAAATTATTTTTAGTTTTATTAAATAATTTATTAAAAATAGAATTATTTTTAGAATAAATCAAATTTTCTTTTGGTAGAACTTTTTCTAAATTGTCTTTAAACTCTCTTGAATTTTCATCTTGAATATCACCATTTATATATGCAAAAACATATTGTTTATCAATCTCACTTTCACAATCTTTTTGATGTTCTAATATTTCTTTATATTTACAAATACCACTTATTACTTCTTCTTCTGTTGCAGATAAAAAATATTTATCATATGCAAGTTTATTTTTTTCATTAAAATAGATATTTTTTTCTTTTAACCTTTTAACTGCCTTTTGAAAAATACCCCTTAATTTATTTTCTATACTTTCCCACTTTTCATAATTTACATATTCATCGCATCTCTCTTTTAATAAATATGATAGGGGTAATTGATTATAATCCAATTTATACCAACTATTTAATAACTCTTTTTTTTTACTATTTTCTATCTCATTTAAAATATTTTCATATTCATCTTTTTTTATGTCATAAGGAAGTGGAATCCAACCATATCTATCACCTAACATTATTAAAAAATTTGGGTGGGGATATTGTTTACAATTTTTTACCTCTTTTAAACATAACTCCAATGTTCGCTGATTAAGTTGTGCTTCTTCAGCAACTCCCCATCTTAAATCTATCGCCTGAAATTGATATCCTCTTTCATTACAATATTGTTGAACTTTTGGAAATACCTCTCTTTGTAACAAATTCCTTTCATCTTTAAAATTAGCAAATGTTGAACTCACAAATAATCTAAAATATTTAGGTGGCATTTTATCTCCCTACACACATAGTATATAACTCATCTCCTTGTGTGTTTGCTATTTTTTTTGAAACTCTAGGGTTTATACTAAAATCAAGAACTTTGATCTTATTTGACATATATTTATCTGTATCTGAACTCCAAAACATCACCTTTGTATCTTTTGGCATATACTCTATCATATATCTTTTTATATAGTAAACATATCCATTGTTACTACGGATAGGGTAAGTTGTTTGTTTAGATAGTAAGTAGCTTAATGATGGTAGAGTTTTATCATTTTTTGCACAAAACTCTTTTGCCTGTCTGTAGGTGTATTTTTCTTTACTTACAAGCATATTTGTCTTGTTTGGATAGAAAATCTTTTTAAACTTTGAATTGTTTTTATCTATAATCTCTATCTTATAACTTGCAGAGCATTTTATCTTTGTTATACCGTTGTCATTTATGGTTTGTATTGTTGCATCTCCCATAGGTTTTACAAGGTTGTTAGATATAGCTTCTATGTAGCTACTTTCAAGTTTTCTATTTTTTACTATCTTTTTAGAGTAAATTTTAGTGTATCCACTTTTAGAGGCTATCTTTTTTATATGTTTTAAACATCCCTCTTGTGCTGAAGTAGAAGTTTGATCTGAGCCTTGTATATAGGTGTCTGATACATCTACTTTTGCATAATTATCATACTCTATTATGTTGATATTAGCTTGTGCGAAGAGTATAAGTGGTAAAAAAAATAATGTTACTATTTGCATATAGTA
>JAMOPZ010000388.1 GCA_027064245.1 Campylobacterales bacterium | reverse complement strand
TTGAAATGGTATTTAGTTTATTTGCTACTGCAATTTTAATGTGGTTTAGTAGATATAGAGAATTCAAAGCTGATGAGGGTGCAGTTAGGCTTGATGGAAAAGAGGGGATTTATTATGCATTAGCAAAACTTGGACAAATCCCAAAAGAGGAACTTGCACTTCCAAGTGAAATGAAAGCTTTTGGGATTGTAGGTTTTTTAGAAACACTTTTTGCTTCACATCCACCTATTGAAGAGAGACTTGAGCATATAAGAAATTTATAATCACCAAAAAAGATATGCAAAAGTTGAGGTTAGTATTATTGCTATTAGATTAAATACAAACCCAAATTTTGCCATATCTTTTACACTTAATACTTTTGAACTCATAGCTATTGCATTTGGTGGAGTAGCTATAGGGAGCATAAAAGCATAACTCGCACAAATAGTAGCAAGCATTAAAAGAAGATTTTCATCTATTGAAGTATCCACTCCTAAAGAATAAATAATAGGTAAAGCTATAGAGATTAAAGCTGTATTACTTGTAATTTCAGTAGTAAAAGTGATAATAAAAGCTACTAAAACAAGTAATATAAAAGGGGATAAATTGCTTAGACTTAAAAGCATAGTTGAGATTTCATTTGCTAAGCCTGTAGATGAAAAAGCTTTTGCTATACTAAATCCAGCACCAAATAAAAATATAATCTCATAAGGGATATTTTTTGTATCTTCCCATTCTAAAAATCCTATTTTTGGCATAAACATTAAAAGCCCAAATGCTAATAAAATAATTGCATCGGATATTTTGATAAATGAATTTAAGAATAAAAACAATACTAATATAATTAAAATATTCTTTAATCTTTTTTGATTTGTATCTAAATTAAAGTTTTCTTTTATTGGATTTATTTTTATATGATTTATCCCTAAAGATAGGATATAAGATACAATCAAAAGCATAATAATGGCTAAAGGAATTGTTTTTATCATCCATTCTATAAATGTAAGAATTTCTAAATTTTTATCTTCTAAAAATCCTATTAAAATTAGATTAGGTGGAGTACCTATTGGAGTAATTATTCCACCTATACTAGCTCCATAAGCTATAGCTAAAACAAGTCTTATTTTTAATGTATTATTTTGGGTAATGTATAAAGCTATTGGCATTAGAAGCAAAGCAGTTGTAGTATTTGATAAAATAGAACTAAGTGCTGCTGAAGTGGTACTTAAAGCAAAAATTAAACCTTTAGGTGTTTTTGGAAAGATTGATATAAGTTTTTGAGCTATGATTTCGTGTAAATTTGTTTTTTCTACGGCAGTAGCTATCATAAATCCACCTAAAAATAAAAATATTATACTTTTTGAATAATTAGCAGTAGTAGCTTTTAATTCTAAAATACCAAGCAAGGGAAATAAAATGATAGGTAAAAGGGAAACTACCCCTATAGGTAAAGCCTCATTTGACCAAAAAATAACTAAAAGAATGATAATAGCTATTAGTAAAGATTGAGTAATATTAAAAATAATAATACTTAAAATAAATCCTAAAATACTTAAAAAAATGGGAATTATATATTTCATTTTAACTCTTTTAAAAAT
>JAMOPZ010000387.1 GCA_027064245.1 Campylobacterales bacterium | reverse complement strand
ACTAGCTTTTACTTTTTAAACACTTATCAAAATATTTAAAAAATAAGACTTATAATGAGCCACACTATGGCTCATTATGGACTATTTTGCAAATTTCACAAACATTCTTCCACCTCTTTCACTTTTAGCCTTCCACTGATTTCACAAACTGCCTTCCACTCTTTTCACTTTTTACCTTCCACTTTTTGAGTGTTTAGTGAAAAGATTTTGGAATTTTAGTTGGCGAAATATCTGAGTTTTTAAACAAGCTAAATCTGCCATTTAATTATGGTGCTAAACTTTGTCTATCTCAAATCGAGATGGAGAAAAAAAATGAAAGGACTTAGCATGTTAAAAATCAAAGAGAATTTACGACTAAAATGTGAAGCTAAACTGTCAAATAGAAAGATAGCAAGAGCTTTAAATATAAGTCATAGTGCAGTTAATGAATACACCAAAGAGTTTAAGCTCATAAATAAAAAATATGAAGATGTCAAGTTTCACCACGTTGTACCTTTTTTCAAAAAGCAATATCTTGAAACATATTTGGTAAAATCTTAAATATTTCAGGCTTTGTTTGAAACTAACTTTGAACTGCATCAAATGGAGTTCTTACTTTCAATTCTCTTCGTAAAGAACCGTGTCTTATGTTAAAGTTATAGAATATCAAGAACTTACTTAAATCTTTTGTAACATCTTCAATATTATCGTATTCCTCTGCTTTGATTGTAGCATTCTTAATAGTTCCATTATTGCTCTTTAGTATAATATAGTGTATAAAATACTTATTTAATTAAATATAATCATTTATTAAAGAATATTCTTATTGTTTTAAAGTTTATATTATTATTAAAATATTAGAAACTATAACTTCTTTTCAATAATAATCTAAAGAACAAACCAAAACTAGCTTTTACTTTTTAAACACTTATCAAAATATTTAAAAAATAAGACTTATAATGAGCCACACTATGGCTCATTATGGACTATTTTGCAAATTTCACAAACAACTCTATCGACTCTTATTTTTAGAACTGTTGCATCCATAAAAATGATAGGGTATATTTTATCAAGTGGACGGTTCTGCCATTCAGCAGCTTTTTCCATAATTTTTTCTGTAATATTTGCTGTAAACTTCGGAAAACTCTCGAACCCCTTTAAACATGGGGTGTATCCTAGTTCAATTCATACGATTCTGATATTTAGAAAAATCTCTATTTCCCTATTATTGGGCTTTTTATAAAATAAGTTTTAAAAAATTTCTAAAAATATTGAATTTTTGATAATAATTTGATATCTACAATCACCTATATTTAGGGCTCTTTAAGACTTTTCCGAAGTTTACAGAATATTTGAGATTGTTTGTGTTGAGAGTTCATAACCATATAGATCATCAAGATACAGTTGTATATCTCTTACACTCATACCTTTGGTATAAAGTGATAGAATCATATCTTCTGTACCATCTAAATATATCTCTCGCTTTTTTACTAGTTGTGGTTCAAAGCTTGATTCTCTATCTCTTGGGATAGATACATCAAACTGACCATACTTTGAATTTATAGTTTTTTCATTGTAGCCATTACGAGCATTTGAATTGTTAGACTCTTGATGTTTGTCATAACCTAAGTGTGAGGTAAGTTCTTCTTGTGAGGCAGTTTGTATTACTTCTTTTAGTATATTTTTAAACTCTACTGTAATATCATCAAGAGAAGTTATCTCTCCTGATGCTAATTGTTTTTTTAACTCTTCGTGGTTGATTAAACTCATGTGTAAATCCTTATTAATAATCTACTTGATAATCATATCAAATAAATCTATTTTTTAAGGTTTACACAGTTTATTTTACACTCTCTACTAGACCGACACTTTACCGTTATGTTGGACCAAATGGGGAACTCAGAGAATTTGGGAATAGAGTTTTAGAAAAATAATCAACCGTAAACTTAAAGCATGTTAAGTTTATATGGTAGAAAAATCCCATTTATGGACACGGAACTTATAATTAAAAAAAAACATCCCTTGGGTCAAAGTCGTTCATTAAAGATAGATATTTATCTATACCTTCATTTTCTTTGAGTATTTTTATTTTTAGCATGATATTATAACTACATAAAATTTTATAGGTATTCTTTGGGAAACAGGAAACATATATTTCCTATAATATCTTGTTTCTTTAGTTTTTTATGCTATAATTATTCATTATCTATTTAACAAGGGTCTCCATGCAAAAATCAGCAAGCGGAATATCATTTGAAGTAGTCGAAAAAATAGCATCTGGAATGTTAACACAAGGTGTAAAGCCAACCGTAAGAGGTGTGATTTCAGTTAGTGGTGGAAAAACAGAAATAGTTTCTAAGCATTTACGCGACTTTTTTAACAAAAGAGATACTGATGTTTCTAAAATGGCAGATGAGATTGGGAGCAGTAGTGTCGCTAAATTAATTGCTGGAGAAATACATATAATTGTTGACAAGAGAACTTCTGAGCTATCTGATATTAACTTGAGACAAAAAGAACAGATTGATGAATTAGTAGAACTTCTTCAAGAGAAAGTTCTTGAATCTGATAAAATTAAAAAAGAAGCTCTAGAGTCAGTAGAAGCTTCTAAAATAGAAATTACCGAAAAAATAGAAAAAATAACTTTAGAAGCAACTAATAAAATTAAGAAAGCTGAAAGTGAAGCACAAAGTGCTATCGAAGGTAAGCGTATAGCTGAATTAAAAAGTACAGAAATAGAGTTAGTTGCTAAAAATTCAGTTGAAGCTTCAAAAGAACAAGCAAATGCTCTTGTTGAAGTAGCGAATACTAGCGCAGAGCAGGCTAGGCAAGAAACCAAGCTATTAAGAGAACAAGTAAAGAGTCTTTCTATAGATGAAGCAAAGCGAGATATAGAAAAAGCAGAATATGAAAAAATCAAACAATTATTTGAAAAACTACGCCTTGATCATGCAGAACAAAAAACAGAGGTAGTAATACATACATCAGAAAACAAGGCTTTATCAAAAGATATTCTTCGTCTAGAGAATGAAAATAAAGAATATAAGCAGCTTGACAAAGAGCTAACTAAATCTCAAACCCAACTTGTAGAAGCTCAAAAAATTATTACAGGGCTTAATAGTGATCTATCTTTATTAGAGAGAGAAAGAGAATCATTAACATCAGCTCTATCTCAAAAACAGTAAAAATGAATCTAGAGCTTTTGCATATACTAGTTTTTTCTTTTAATATGTAAAGTATAAGTAAGCTTTGTATCTCTAGAAGCTTCATTTATATCAATTGGTTAACATAAGGTATATTCTATTGAAAATAGAAGTAACAAACCCCTATTTATAGAGATTCTATATTAAAGAAATATTTTTAAAGGAATAGCCCAAAACTGATATTCTTCAATTTTATAAGGGATTATTTTATCTCCACCATATAATATTATTCCTTTAAAATCTTTATCTTTAATAGTATTAGCTAAAGCTACTAAACCTTTGAAATATTCTTTTTTGATATTTGAACCTGACTTCACTTCTAGTGCTACTATCTTTCCATCACTAGCTTCAAGTACAAAATCTACTTCTTTTTTTTGTTGATCTCTAAAATGATAAATATTAACTCTTTTATTCGCAGTACTTTTATGCTTTATAAGTTCACCATACACAAAGCTCTCAACTAAATTTCCATAAACTGCTCCCTGCTTTACCATTGCCCCATCTATATCTACATTTAAAAGGTAAGAAGCTAATCCACTATCAATAAAATGTACTTTTGGGCTTTTAACAACTCGCTTTAATTGATTATTTGAATAAGCTGGTACTAATTTTATAATATAAAGTGCCTCTAGTATTTCTATATATTTTCTAACTGTTTTGTCTGATATTTTTATTTTATCTGCTATATTTTTATAATTAACTAGTGAACTTATTTGTCCTGCTAAAAGTTGTAATAATTTACTAAGAGATGATATTTGATTTATATCTATATCACCAATAGTCTCGACATCTTTTGTTATTCTAGATTTTATGTAAGATTCAAACCATGCATATTTTGCTTTAGTTGAAAGTGTATATATTTCAGGGTATCCACCATTTATAACAGATTCAACAAAATTTATATTTGTAATTTTTTCAAATTCTATATTAAAATAATTAAAGTCATCACTAAATAATTTATCAATTACATTTAAATCTCTATTATTTATTTCACTATATGAAAGAGGATAGAGATTAAAACTTACCATACGACCAGCTAATGATTCTTTTATTTTAGAATTTTTAAACATATCAGATGAACCTGTTAAAAGAAACATTCCTTTTTTGTTTTGCTCATCTACTTGCATCTTTATTGAAGATATTACCTCTGGAACCATTTGTACTTCATCAATCACTACATTATCTTTAGCTATATATGATATAAATCCATTAGGATCTAATTTTGCTGTATTATAAATATCATCATCGTCAAATGTATAATAAGTGATATTTTTATTTTTTGCTATTAGTTTTGCTAAAGTAGTTTTACCTGATTGTCTGGGTCCATTTATTGCGACTATCCTAAAGTTATCCAACATTTCTAATATTATTGGTTCTAATCTTCTTTTAATCATGCTTATCCTTCGAAATTATTATATCATAATTCCGATATTATTACTTTATAGATACGATAATATTAATTACGTATTAACATAAAGGTATATTCTCTTGATAAAAAGGGCTTTACTTTTCAGATAAAAATATGTCTCCATATAGTTTAAAGGGTAGATCATATAGATAAAGATACTTCCTCCAATTTAAAACTCCACGGCAATAGATGATAAAATAAAATTATGTCATATTGTCATTAAATTCATTAAAAAACAAAATAACTGTACGGTTCTGTGAGGGGCATTCTGCACCTCCAAAATAAATTAAATTTAAAGGAGGGGTAGCGATGTCTACTCTACAATCAAAGAGTACATAAATTTATATGGAGATTTAGATCACATTGAAACTAAATATAAAGAAGAGAAGAGATTTAAAGATAGGGCAAGAGATATTTTTAGTGAAAAGTTATTAGGAACACAGAAATTTGAAGTTGCAGATTTTTCAAAAAATTGTTTCTTTAAAAACCTTTAGGAAATAATTTATCAGGAAAGCCAGTTGCTCCACCTGAACGGTCTTTTTCATAAAATTTTATCTCTTGAGGTGTTAAAATTTGACCTACTTTTCCTTCAGGGATACCAGCGATTTTTGCCCAATATTCTGCTTGTTTTTGATAAAAAGGTATTAATTCATTTTCTGCTTTTACAATTGCATCTTCATATCTTTTTTGTTGTTTGGTATTTCCTTCATCAGCATATTTATTTGTTAACATCTGAAATTTAGGAATGCTATTAGTTTTAAAATCTATGACGCTTGCCATAGCACCACTATAATTCAAACTCGGAATACTTGCCATAACAAACTCCTCTTATTAGACTTTTTTCATTATAAGAAGTTTAAATGTAGATTAAATATTTGTAGTAAAAATTAAATTTCTTATGCATATATTATCGGCTAAATTTAGATAATAAACAAGGGCATATAGAAATATTTTTATTTTAGAAAATGCCTATTGATTTAAATTTATGCTATCATTTCAACAATTACTCGATGCTGACACAGATTATTGAACACTACCGTTTTTGTTTTATTGTTTCTTTATCTGAGCCATTTTTTCAACATAAACCTCTAAATCCTCTTCAACAATCTCTTGTACCCACTCAGGTTCAATCACAAAAAGATGGGGAATCCAGTATTTTATAATTGGGAGTATCTCCATTTCATGAGTTATTTTGACAGTAAATTCCATAGTGCCATCAGTATTTAGTGATTCTACCTTTTGAGTTGGTAGAGGACGACGTTTAAAAAACTTAGCCGCTGATTTATCTGCAAATATTTTTACTTCAAATGGTTCAGTATCCCTTTGAAACCAAACAGAGATTGATTCATCTAGTAAAGTATCTAATTCATTGTCTGTTTCAAATGTAGTATCTGTCATCTTAGGATTAGAAATATTTTTGAGATAATATTTTTTAAGTACATTACCTCTAAGTGCAAGAAGATACCAGAACCCTTCAAAATTAACTATTTTAAGTGGTTGTATAGTTGTGGTATAAACATCATGTCTTTCGTCATCGTAAGAACACTTAACTTCTTTCTTCTCTTTTATCGCAGTTTCAAGAACTTGTATATCTGCAAATCTATCACTTATATCTTCTATATTTAACTTAGTATAAATTGGGTTGAAGTCTTCATTTTTAATTTTAGAGAGAAGCTTATGTGCTTTCGTAGAGAACTTTCCACCGATACTTTCAGTAATTTTTTCAATTATATCAAGAACTATCTCATCTTCAAGAGATTTAGTTTTCTCAACTCTAAATCCATCTTGCATTTTCCATTTTTTATTTTCTTGATAGATTGGGAAGGAGACTAGCCTTTCATTAAAGTCTCTCTGTATAGTTCTATCACTCGTATTAAACTCTTTAGCCAACTCTTTTACTGATAGAGCCTCACCATCGTTTAACTTTGAAAGGATTACAGTTAGTCTTGTTAAAATTTTATCGTAGTCGTGTTTATATGCCATAGCTTCATCTTTAGTTTTTACAATTATAGCCAGTTTGACATTTGACTGTCTGCTATAAAGTTTCTACATATTGATATTTAACTTTTATATCAAACCAAATATATTCAATATTTAAAATATTTTCAAACGATACTCCAATCTCATGGTAAAGAGAGTGAAGTAACCAACAATGCTTTTGATTGTGAAGCTTTTTATTATCGTATAAATTAGGAGTAGAATTATAGTTTATGTTATCAGCGATATTACAATTGTACTGCTCAGCATTATCAAGCAGGTATAAAGGTTTTAAGTCTTTATGCCACCTACAAAGAAGTTCCTTACTTTTTGAATGCATACTGATTTCAACATCAAGTTCATAACCATTAATATTATGTTCTTGAGTAAGCATTTTTTCAATAGCTCTTTGACTCTCTTCTAGGCCTCTTTGTTTTATAGAGGTTTCAATAGTAGCAAGTTTGCTATTGAAAATACAAATAGCTTTAACTTGTTCTTGAGTAATTATTTGCATTTGAATAGTTAGCTTCTTCTTTTTAACTCTTTGGCAGCATCTTTTGCTACATCAATATCTTTATCTTTTGATAACTGTTTTAGGATTTTGATAGATACAATATCATTTGTTCTCCATCTTACTAAGTTGTATCTTACAGATACACTTTTATGGTTAGCCAAGATATGAACTATCTTGCATAAATCACATTTAACATAGTCCTCAATATTTGAAGCAATAGTCATTAATAGTTTAGTGTTATCAGAATTTATAATTTTTATAAGAGCTTCTTCACTAATATATTTTGCTAAATCGGAGTTTGATAACACACCATCTACAACTTCTTGGTTTGTATCATTTAACAATAGATGAATACTTTTTTTACCAATATTATCAACTCTACTAAGGTATTCTCTAACATCTGGATTATCCGATAAAACTAAATCATTAAAAATTTCTTCGTTCTCTTTAATATCTGGAATATCTCTTACAATATCTTCTAAAAATTGATGGCCAATTACTACTTTCTTACCATTGATTAATAACTCTGCTTTAATTGTTTGTGTTTGCATCTGCAACCCCTTTATGTTTTATAGTGTAATTATAAAGGAGTGATTTGACATCTTTATGTCTGCTTATAAATTCAAAAGCTTTTTTATTTGTTGATAGTCTTCTATACTATATCCATAAATCACAACTTCACAGTTTATATCAACTCCTCTAGTAAAGAAGTTTCTATATATCTCTATTACACTAGCCTTATCTAACCCACCAATACCACAACCCATTAGTGGTAAAACAAGCTTCATAGTATCTGATTTATTTTTAGCATACCAAAGTAGATAATATTCTATATTTTCTAAAGCTTTTTTAATGATGTCTATCGTTGGATTTTTTTCATTATATTTAACACCTTGATTGTAGTCCATGACGGCAACATGCAACGAGTACTTAAAATTACTAGCTTCGCCAGATGATGTAGCAACAACATCTCCTTGTACCAAATCACTATCAATAGAATTTAATACACTGTTCATTTTAGTCTGTAATTCAATACCACAGTGTCTTTTAAAAGCCATAGAAACACCACTGCCAAGTATTAACTTTGTATTTGAAGCATTGACTATAAAGTCTGCTTCTTCATTTAGTAGATTTCCTTGTTTTACAACTATTGAATATGGCATATCAAATTTCTATTTTATGATGCTTAGGCACATCACTGTATTTATCAGCACCAGGATTATAGATAGTTGTATTGTTGAGCTTATCAATAGTTTTGATAGGTCTATGCATATGACCACAAAGTAGTATTTTTGGATTTATAACTTTATTTTTAATAGCATTGGATAATTCTTTATCTCCCCAGTCATCATTATCTTTATTTATTGAAGTTTTTGTATTTGTAGGTGGTACATGAGTTATTAAAACATCACATTCATTAAATTCAAAATAACCATC
>JAMOPZ010000386.1 GCA_027064245.1 Campylobacterales bacterium | reverse complement strand
TTTCATATCTAAACGTAATTTTTCAAGTTTTCGAAGTGCTTCTCTTGATTTTGTCATTACTCTAAATTCTACTCTTCGTGAAGCATCAATATCTTCTTTTCCAAATTCATCATAAATAAGTTTAGAACTTGATAATCCATTCGCTCTAAAAACAGAGGTAAGCCAATCAAATTGATTTATAACTTCGGAACGGTCTATAACAAAATTTAAAACATTTCTTGCTCTCTCTTGAGAAAGTTTAAGATTTTTCTTGTAACTATCTCGTTTTGAACCGTTCCAATGTGAAGATGTATGTCCCTCTACTCGTATCTCTTCTATATGATTTTTAAATTCACTTTTAGTCAATATTTTAATATATCTAGGAAAAAATTCTTCTAAAATATAATGAAAAATAATATTTAAGTCACTTTTTCCTTTTTTAAATAAAATATCAGGAGATTTAAAACGTATCGTATTATCTTTGAGTATCTCTACATTCCATTTTTCCAATTCCTCTTGAGAAAACTCTTCTAAAAAAGCTTCATTCAGAGCAGATTCAACAGATGCAAACTCTTTAGAAATCTCTTCAAACTTCTCTTTGTCTTTCTGCACTTGCACCATAAAAGAGATAGCAATAAGTAAAAATATAAGCATTAAACCAGACATTAAATCCGATATAGCCATCCACTCTTCGGCTGTATCTTGATTATCGTTCATCTATCAAACTTTTTGCATTTTTAAGAAAAGTTGTATAGTTATCTAAAAAGCTTTTAGTAAGTGTTTCTAAAGAGGTTTCAAAAGTTGCCAACTCTTTAGGTAATTTTTCTGAAATCTCTATAATTACTTCACTCTGTTTCTCTAATACTTGTACTATCTCTTCACTTTGAGATTTTAAACTTTCTGATACGATATTTTTCTCTTTTGTAAAAACTTCTGTAACTTCTTTTATACTATTTTCTAAGCTCGGAAACATATTTTGTGCTTTATCGGATAAATCTGCATAAGTTTGTAAATGTTGATTTATAGTTGCTGTTTGAGTTTCATAAGTTTTAATAGTTACTTGTAGTTTGTCATAAACATCAACTATCTCAGAATTTCTTGCTGAAATATTTGTAAGACTATCTTCTGTTTGAGAAAGAGAGTTTATAGTAGTTTGTAAACCTTGTTCCATAGTTCCTATAGACTCTTTATAGTTCTCTTGCCACTCTACCATTTTTATAACAGAATGATTTAGTGCTTTGAAATTTTCGCCAAACTGTTCTGTAAGATTATTATTAAAATCTTGAATAACATTTTGAAGAGCATTTATAATCTCTTTAGATGCCCCCTCTGAAATCTTCTCAAAAGTTTTATGTAAAATATCGTTCATCTTTTCAAAATTAGAACCAAAACTTTTTATCATTATCTCATTTTGTTGAACTTGCTTCTCTTGCATCGTATGTAAAGAATTATCAATTTTACTTAAATCATCAAGTTTATCCAATTTCTCAAAACCATCATCTAAAGATTTAATCTGTTCCGTTTGTTTCTCTTGAATAGTTACTAATGAACTATCTAATTTTTCAAGTCCATCAAGTTTAGATAAAATCTCTTTATTTATATTTT
>JAMOPZ010000385.1 GCA_027064245.1 Campylobacterales bacterium | reverse complement strand
GGGAGCATGGATCACAATGATTTGATACTTAAAGGCAAATGCGAAAATTGCTCCAGCAGTGTTGCAAGATTAATTGAGGGATAAAGATTATCTATTTTAAAAAGAAAGAAAAGCCACTCTGGTTGTTTGGGTTTTTATATTAAGAGCCTAAAAATCTAACAACTACCCCATAAATAAGGGTTTAGTAAAATTAAGATATTTATTTAAACACATTAAAACTCAATAAATTACATAGTAAAGTGTATAAAAAAGGGCTATTTATTTATTATTCTGCTACAATCTTTTAAAGGTTGAAATATGGCAAAGAAAAAAGAAGAAAAAAAATATAGTGGAATAACTACCAAAGAACTTAAAAATGGTGAAACTGCTATTATGGTTAGATTTAAATATCTTGGTAAAACATACCCATTAAAAAACTTTACTAAACTTTTTAATTGCACCACAGAGAAACAAGCATTTGATAAACTTAATCAAGAAGTAAAAAAATTATTAACTGCTGGCAAAGACCCGTTTAATACTCAAACTAAAAATCTTGATTATTATTTTTATGAAAGATATGATTTAATGATTAAATCAAAGAAGTGGAGAAAAGATACAACAGCAAGAGGATATCTACAATTTTATAAAAAATATATTACTAAACCACTTGGTTGGAAAAAACTATCTAAAATTAAATATACAGATTTAGACGATATTTTAAAATCAATCTCTCATACAAGTGCAACTCAACACAATCAACTTAAAAAAATACTCAACCCAATCTATAAAGAAGCATTAAGACGGGGAGAAGTTGATACAAACCCAGCTTCTTTACTTGAACGACACAAAGAAAATAAAAAAGAGAAAATATCTAAAAGAACAATGGAAGATAATTTAACTATGGTTAGAAAACTATATAAGGCAATAGGAGAATACAAACCTAAACAGACACTCAAAAACGAACTTAATTCTTATTTGTATCTACTCCTATTAACTGCTCATAGATACGGAGAACTATTAAAACTGACAAGAGAAGATGTCTATATAGATAAAAATATGATTATCTCTCCTTCTGAAATCACTAAAACAAGGGAAGATTATCACTTCCCAATTCCAGAGGAGTGTTTAGAGTATTTTAAATCTGTTGAGAGTGGAAAACTGTTTCCAAATTTAAGATACTCCTCTGTTGCTGATTATTTTAAAAAATTAGTAACATTGTCAGGAATAGAATTTTTTAACGGAAAAACTTTAACCCCACACGATACAAGGAGTTTAATGCTCCATGTAATGATGAGAGATTGTAAAATAGATAGTCGTTTAGCAGATTTTTGTTTGGAACACTATCAAGGGGAGGTAATTAGTCATTATTTGGATTTTACTTATGAAGATAAGAAAATGGCATTTGTTGATTATTGGAATATAATCAAAAATAATGATTAAAAAGTAGCATTAGTAATAAAATTTAATAAAAAATATTAAATTTAATATTTAAGTAAGTTGGGGGGGGGTCACCGCCATTAAGTTAAGCAATTGAGTAAAAGTAACATATTTCTAAAAAAGGATAAAAAACTTCAATAAATAACTTGAGAAAGATGAGTATTATTAAGT
>JAMOPZ010000384.1 GCA_027064245.1 Campylobacterales bacterium | reverse complement strand
ACAGCAGCAATTATAACTCTAAAATAATCCCTAAAAACACCTAATAAAAAAATAAAAAATACTCTCTAATATATTTACATTATAAATCATAATAAAACTCCTAATAAACACCGTATTTACCACACTTTAAAGCACTTTTAATTACTTATTTGATATAATACATACTTATAACAAGGGGTTAAAATGATAGAAGAAAAAGTAAGTATATTTGGTAAGATGTTAAATATTTTTAAAGATAATATTAAAAACATAAAAGATGAAAGAAGACAAAGAAGTGATTTAAAATATAGTTATGCTGATATTATATTAGGAGCATTCAGTATGCTTTATTTTCAAAATCCATCTTGGTTGAGTTACCAGAAAAAGATGCAAGGTATTAATGGGCAAAGTAATGCAACAACTATTTTTGGTATCAAAGTACCTAGTGAGAACCATAGTAAAAAGTTGCTTGATAAATTAAGCCCTAAAGTATTTAAAAAAGTTTATGATGATATATTGCTAGAGTGTGAGAGATTGAATATTATAAGTCAGTTTATATTTATGAAAAAGTATCTATTAGTGGCTGTAGATGGGGTACAATACCACTCTTCACAAAAGATTAAATGCAAATGTTGTCAAACAAAAAAAGATAGAAAAACTGGTATTATTACATATTCTCATGTAGCTATTACTCCAACTATTGTACATCCTAAATTAAAAAAAGTGATAGCACTGTTTCAAGAGTTTATTACCAATGAAGATGGTGCAGATAAGCAGGACTGTGAGGTTAATGCTACCAAGCGATGGTTAGATACATTTGACATATTAAAGTTTTTAAAGAAAAAATATAAAATAATTATTTTAGGCGATGATTTATACTCAAGATATCCAATGATTCAAAAGATATTAGATAAAGGGCACTCATTTATTTTAGTTTGCAAAACTACATCTCATAAAGCTCTATATAAAACAGTAGAGGCATATAAGCAAACAAAGAGTGTAAAAACATTTACAACTACACGAATACATAATGGTAAGAAGCAAATTTTAACATACAACTGGATCAATGAAATACTTTTAAATGGGAATACAAAAGATAATATTGAAGTTAATTGGTGTGAGCTTAGGATTGTAAATTCAGATGGCAAACAACTTCACTGTTTTAGTTTTGTAACTGATTTAAAAATTACTAAAAACAGTATTGAAGAGATTATAGAAGCAGGTAGAACAAGATGGAAAATTGAGAACGAGAACAACAATACTTTAAAAACAAAAGGTTATGATTTAGCCCATAATTATGGGCATGGAGATGAGTATTTGTCTCAGAATATTTGTAGTTTAAATATACTGGCATTTTTATTTCACACAGTTCAAGAATTTGAAGATAAGAATTATATAGAAGTCCGTGCTATTGTTGGCACTAGAAGGGAATTTTTTCAAACTTTAAATATGCTAACAACAATGTTTGCTATGAGAAACTTTGATAAAATGTTGGAATTTATAATAATTCAACGGACAGATGGTATGAAAGTGGATGATGTGGGGGATTATATTGTGGGTAGGTGTTTTTTAGAGTTATAATTGCTGACTGCACAGTAGCAATCTTCACA
>JAMOPZ010000383.1 GCA_027064245.1 Campylobacterales bacterium | reverse complement strand
AGTTATTCTATATCAAAGTGGGTATCTTACAATTGATAGTGTAAAAGAGAAAAGAAGAGGTGGATTCGAATATAAATTAAAATTACCAAATATAGAGGTAAAAAACTCTCTTAATGATATACTTATAAATTATCTTACAAATCAAAAAACTGAAAAACTGAAATTACAAGATGATCTATATGATGCAATAGTAGATGAAAAACTTGAAGATTTTAAATCTTCACTTGAAAATATATTTGCATCAATTCCATATAATAACTATACAAACAATGATATCCAAAGCTATGAAGGATATTATGCTTCTATAGTGTATGTATATCTACAGAGCTTAGGACTTGATATCATAGGTGAAGATGTAACTTCTAAAGGAAGAATTGATCTAACAGTAAAGATAAATAATATTATATATATCATAGAATTTAAGGTTGATTCTGATGATGCTTTAGCTCAAATCAAAGAGAAAAACTATGCACAAAAATATATAAGTGAAGATAAAACTATATATCTAGTAGGTATAAATTTTGATAAAGATGAAAAAAATATAAGTAAATTTAAGTGGGAAAAAATATAAATATATTATTAAAATATATTTAAAAAAGTATACAAATAATGTTAAGTTATAAAAATAATAAAAATAATCTTATTCTTAATATTTACTTAGTTAGATTTGGGAATTTGGTCGGATAGGCCTACTCTACTAATTATTACTAAATACTTATAAGTTAATTTTAAGAAAAATAGAATATAATTATTGTATAACATAAAAAGGGGATCTTAAAATGATAGATACATCTTATAATAATAACATACAAACCTTAACAGGGGTACAAGCTGGACAACTAGAACGAATAGGTTCTGCTTTAGCTATAAATCAAGCAAGTGATGATCCTTCAGGCTTACAAATTGCTAGTGAACTACAATTACAAGAGGACTCACTTTCACAAAGTTTATCAAATGTAAATAGTGGTATTGCTATGAGTAATATTGCTCAAAGTGGATTAAAACAGCAAGGCGATATTTTAAATGATATTCATACTAAAGTATTACAAGCATCAAATGGTACAACTTCACAAGAGGGTAGGGAAGCTATAGCTAATGATATTAGAAAAGCTCTTGATCAATATGATCAAATAGCAAATAGTACAAAATATAATAGTACAGAACTTTTAAAAACAGCAGGTGATAGTACAGATGATTTATCTATTGTAGGTGAAGATAGTATAGTAACTATGCAAAAGTCAGATACTGTTAGTATATCAGATGATTTAAGAGATTTTTTAGATGATTTTGCTACAGATCCTGATGCTAGAAATGATATGCTTAATGCTCTAAAAAGTGGTATGGATCAAAATGCTCGATATCAAAGTGATTATGGATCAGCTTCAAATATGCTAGAATCTTCAGGAAGAGGAATGTTATCAACACAAGTAGAAACTGCAAAAGCAAAAGCAACTATTTTAGATATTGATTATGCAAAAGAGTCTGCAGATTTTAATAAAACAAATTTAATGAGCCAAATCTCTATGATAGTACAATCTCAATCAAATGCGATACAAAGTAGAACAGTACCACTTATCTCTTAATATACAAAAAAGTGATAGATTATTTTTCTAATTTATTAGAAAAATATCTGTTATCTTTTCTTTAAATTCTCTATATCATCTTTTACTTTTTTAAAATCTTTACTATAACTAAAACAACTACTTAATTTACAAGCTAAATAGTCATTATCTTTTGTCACTTTTTTATATACAAATGGAAAATCAATATTATTTATATCTATGTTTTTTAAATTTTGTTTATTTGATTTTATAACTACTATAGAGTATTGATCCATTAAGATCAATTTTAACATAGATGGATAGTATGATGGATAACTATTTAATTTTAAACTAAATTGATCTATACTACCTTTTACTATATTATAACTATTAAAATCAGCTTCTATTACAGAGTATTTTAATATATTTATAAGATTAATAGCTAGTGGATTTTTATAAGCACTATGTGAAATAGATGCAAAAGATACAAAGCCATCATTTGAATTTTGCCATTTATTATTTTTATAAAATAGTTTTATAGACTCTTGTACAATTGTTTTAAAAAGATGGTAATACTTTTTATCTAATGTTATCTCATATGCACTAAAAAGTGTATTTGCAAAAAAACTATAATCCTCTAATAACCCTTTTTGAGTAGGAATAAGATTATCTATAGTTTGATGATATAATTGATTTTTAATATAAAATTTATCTATTAAAATATCAAGTGAATTTAGGGCTTGAGGTAAAAAAGTTTTATCTAAAATAGATGCTTTTAATTTTGCATCTATAAATAAACAATTCCATGCTAGATTTATCTTTTTATCTATAAAAGGATACTTTTTTTCATCTCTGTATTTTTTTAAGAGTTGTTTTATTATTTTTAAATCTTTTGGTTTAGTTGTTTGTGTTATATGTGGATTGCTAAAATCTCCATCTATATTTCCATCTTTTTCTATACCTAAATAAGCTAGATTTTCCTTTATAATATTATTTTTTATATGATGTTTTTGTAGGTATTGAACAATTGTATTATAATCGTATATAAAATAAAATCCTTCCTCCTCTTTTTTGTTAAAATTTAGACTATCTGCATTACTTGCACTTTTATATAGATGATCTATTTGAAATCTTTTATCTATATTGTTTATTGTTTGTATTGCTACTGTTTTAAAAAGTTTATTATGGGTTAATCTATAAGCTTTTGTATATACATCTACTAGCTCTGCATTTGTATATAGCATCTTTTCAAAGTGTGGTATTTGCCATTTTTCATCTGTACAGTACCTAAAAAAGCCACCATCTATTTGATCATATATACCACTTTTTGCCATAGATGTTAGAGTATAAAGTGCCATATTCAAACTATCTTTATCATCTTTTAGTCTATACATATCTAAAAGTATATCTATAGAGCTAGCTTGTGGAAATTTTGGTCTAAAACTAAAGCCACCATTTTTACTATCAAAACTTTTTTTAAATTGATCTATGGCTTTTTTATCTATATTTTTAGTTATAGTTACTTTTTGTATAATTTTTTGTTTATTTAATATATTAATAACTGCTTTACTATACTTTTCTAATTGATTTTTTGGTAAATATCTTAAGCTATTTAAAATATTTAATAATCCTTTTGAGCCATACCCTTGATATTTTGGTATATAAGTACCTGCAAATATTGGCTTCATAGATGAAGTTAATATAATAGTAAGTGGCCAACCTCCACCTTTACCATTTAAGATCCTATAAATATTTTGATAATATTGATCTATATGTGGGTATTGTTCTTTATCTACTTTTATACTTATATATGATTTATTTAAAATATCTGCTATTTCTTGATCTTCAAAAGACTCTTTTGCCATCACATGACACCAATGACAAGTGCTATATCCTATAGATAAAAATATAAGTTTATTCTCTTTTTTTGCTTTTTTAAAAGCCTCTTTACCCCAAGGATACCAAGATACAGGGTTGTCTTTGTGTTGCAAAAGGTATGGTGAAGTTTGGTCTGCTAAATGATTTTGCCCTATTAAACTAACTATTATTAACAAAAATATTATTAAAACTTTCATCTATTCTCCTAAAACCCAATTTGAAAATGGTATTATATTTACTTCTATATCTTCAATATATATTGTTTGGGTATTGTTTACTGTTATGATATAAATATTTGTTATATTATACTCTTGTAAAATTAAGATGATATTTTTTGCTAATTTTTCCCATAAAAATTGATTAAAAAATGGAATACTAAGTATAATAGTATCTAAAGATGGGATATAAAAATCTATATTATCTAAATAATATATCTGATATTTTTTATGATACAACTCTAAAAAAATCATATTTTTAAAAAGATTATTAAAGTTCTTTTGATAAGTAGATATACTTAGTAATGCATGATTAAAAAGAAATATCTTTTTTGTAGCTTTTGGTTGATTGTATTTTTGAATAAAAAATATAAGTTTATTTTCTGTAAAATTATCAACTACTTTATAAAATCTATCTTTAGATATCTTTGTTGTTTTTTTTAATTGGTTAAAAAGTTGGAAAATAGACTTTTTTTCACTTGCACTTCGTATAAGTAATATTAAGATTTTTAATTCTATATCATTGTTACAGTATAGTTTACATATCTCATAATTTCTTTGTTGTTTTTTTTGTTCGTTATATTCTAAAATCTCTGGTAAATTACCATATTTTAAAAAATTATTAAAACTGTTTAAAATATTTTGATGTTTTGTATCAAAAAGTATAAACTCCTCAAAATCAAGAGGCATTAAATTTAAAGTATGAAAATCCTTTATCTCTTTTACTATAGTTGTGGTTATAACTATATTATTTACTATAGGTAATTCAAAAGAGAAATCAAAATTTTCTAATACTAAGAGAGTTATATCTTTATCATTTATAAAATCTTGTAGATATTGTAAAAAAGAAAAATCATTAATTTTAGGATCTTTCAAATCTATATAAAGATACTCATTTAACTGAAAATTACTTAAATAATCATATATTAAATAACTTTTACCACTTTTTGGTGGTCCTATTAATATAGTTTTATTATATTGAATACTTTTTTTTCTTTCTAAAAAGTTTATTTTATTAAATTCTAATTCGTATAATTGTTCTAAAAGTATCATTTTAAATATACTTTAAAATACCTTCCTTTTATTTTACCATTTGATAATCCATCTAATGCTTTTTGTTCAAACTCTTTTTTAACTGCTACAAAAGAGCATAGATCTAAAATATCAATTTTTCCAATATCATCTTTATCTAGTCCAATACCAGCTGTTAATGCCCCTAAAATATCTCCTGCTCTTACTTTACTTTTTTTACCACCATTTATAAATAGTGTTGAATATGTTGATTTTATGTTAAATTTTCTTTCTTCTAATTGATCTATATCTTTTTGGATAAATTCATCTTCATCTAAATATTCTTTTAGATCTTCAAATTGCTCCTCTTGAGTAATTAAGCTTATAGCTTGTCCTGTAGCTCCTGCTCTAGCTGTTCGTCCAATTCTATGGATATAAACTTCATTATCATAAGGTAGATCATAGTTTATTACTAGATCAATATCTTTTATATCAAGTCCTCTTGCTGCTACATCTGTAGCTATTAGGATAGGGTAGCTTTTATTTGCAAACATTATAATAGTTTCATTTCTCTCTTTTTGATCAAGATCACTATGTAGTACCAAAGTAGATATGCCAGCATCCCATAGATCATCAGCTAGAGTATCACAGGCTATTTTAGTATTACAAAATATTACTGTACTATTTGCTTGTGTATTACCTAGAATTTTTTCTAAAGATTTTAATTTTTGATGATCAGGTATTTTATAAAACTCTTGTTTTATAATAGATTTTTGATGAGTAGATTCCACCTCTACTACTTGTGGATTAGTAAGTATATCATCACTTAAATGAGCTATATTTAAAGGATATGTAGCAGAAAAAAGTAGTGTTTGTCTTTTTTGAGGAAGATATGAGATAATTTTTTGTATATCTTCACTAAAGCCCATATCAAGCATTCTATCTGCTTCATCTAAAACTAAACTGGTTATATCTTTTGGATCAAAGTTGTATTCATTTAGATGTTTTAGAATTCTTCCAGGAGTCCCTACTATAATATGTGCTTGATGAGACAAAGAATGTACTTGAGGATGATAAGGTACACCACCACTTAATGTTAATATTTTTATATTATGTTCAAATCGTGCTATTTTTCTAAGCTCTTGTGCTACTTGTGCTGCTAATTCTCTAGTAGGACATAATATCATAGATTGGATTCTAAATTTTTTTATATTTAATTTATTTAAAACTCCTATTCCAAATGCAGCAGTTTTACCACTACCTGTTTTTGCTTTTGCTATAATATCTTTACCATCTAAAATATATGGTAAACTTTTTTCTTGTATAGGAGTCATTGAACTATACCCTAAAGTTTGTAAAGTTTGTATCATAGATGATGGAAGTTTTAATTGAGTAAAATTATTTTGTGTGCACATAAAGTACCTTTTTTATCTTATTATACTATAAAACTACTGTTTAATTGGTTAATAATTAATCCAATTTATGTTAAAATGTTTTATTCTAATACAAAGGTAATTTATGGCATATTTTCCAGCTTTTATAAAACTTGATAATAGTAAAATTTTAGTTATTGGTGGGGGAAATATAGCATATGAAAAGCTAGAACATCTACTTGATTTTACTACTAATATTGAGCTTATCTCAAAAGAATTTACTGTTGATATATTACAACTTATTAAAAAATATAATTTAAAATATAGTATAAAAGATTATCAAAAAGGTGATATTGCAGATTTTAGTTTAGTTATAGTTGCCATAGATGATATCCCTATGCAAAATAATATTTTTAATGAAGCAAAATCATATCCAAAATGTTTAGTAAATAGTGTAGATAGTACAGAGTATTGTGATTTTATTTTCCCTTCATATATTAAAAAAGATGATCTAACAATTGCTGTTTCTACAAGTGGTAGTTCACCTGCAGTTGCTAAGTATTTACGACAATATTTACAAAATCTTATTCCTGATTCTATAGGAAATTTTTTAAAAGAGATGAAAGACTATAGAAAAACAATGCCCAAAGGTAAACAAAGAATGGAATTTTTAGATAAAAAAGCAAAAGATTATATAAATAATATATAAAAAAAGTAATAAGTTTGAAAATAAAATTCTAATTTTTAGAGGTTTTTATTATTTTTCTACTATCATATATCTTCTAATGGTATTATTTTTTGAGTTTATCTCTATAAAATATTTTGTACTATTGGTATCTATTTTTGCAATATTAAGATTAAATCTATTATCATTTAGTTTAAAAGCTTGAATCTCTTGATCATTATGATCTAATATATACTCTTTTATTTTTTTTATATAAATTTTTGTTTGAATATTAAGATATTTTAATTTTATTATATTTGATAATATAGTTTTATTTTCAATAATATTTATCATATAAAGCATAAGAAGGGTAATAAAACCTAAAGTAACAAGAAGTACAAAAGATCTTTTCATAGCTCTTTAAAATACCATTTTTGAGATATATCTGCTATACATATATCAATAATAGTAAAATCATTTTGTTTTGATAAACTAAATGATTGTATCTTATTGAGTAAAAGATTATGATCATAAAAAAGTTTATTTGAACTATAAAGAAGTTTATTAAAATTTTGATTTTTTTCTAAAAAAAGTTTTGTTGATTCTAATTTTAAAATAGATATATTTGTTTTATAGCTTTGTTGATTTTGTTTTAAAATAGATATTGTGTTATTTAAAGTGTAGATAAATATTATACTAAATAACACTACACTAAAAATAACCTCTATTAAAACAAAACTATTTTGTTTCATTCTTTAAAATGCTCAATAGCCTTTTTCATAAGATGGATATGATAATCCTCTTGATACATAATAAACTCTAAAAATTTACTAATCTCTTCATCATCAATAGCATCTGCAAGTGCTCTACACTCCTCTTTTGCATTGATCTCCTCATCAATTCCACCTATTAAAAACTCTTTTATATCTTTATTTTTATAAAGATCTGGTATAACAGTACGAGGTATTGCTAAAATTCCCATTTTAGCTAGCATCTCTCCAAAACTTTTTAGATGATATTGAGATTCATCTATCATATCTTGATAGATATTATAATGTAGTATATTTGATGTATTATTTTGAAAATAACTATATAATAAAATAAGTTCATACTCTTTATAGCTCTCTTCAAATAAAAATAAAGTTAATGCATCTCTACTTTGACAATCAAGATTTTTACCATCATAATTTCTACTTTTATTAAATGCTGTTATATCAAAGTTGTTTGATTTATCGTTTAAAAAACTCTCTAATACCCCTATCATATAGTACTCATCACTTAAAATTCTTGCCATTAAACTATCTTGAGGATCATACTCTTTTATAGATGCCTTTATTTGAGCTATAAGATACTCAAATATCTCAAATGATGTTTTTTTCTCTAAGTTTATTGCACCTTTATTATAGTTGTAATCTTCATTTTTTTCAGCTAATGCATTTGATATCCACTTCATATGACGAAATTGGATTGTTGAAAACTCATATAAAGTTCTACTTAATCTAGCCTCTTTTATAGCAAAAGAGCAAAATAATATTTTTAGCCATAACTCATGTTTTGTTTGATAAATTTTATTTAAATTATCCAAGACTTACCCCTTCACAAGAATCTTTTAGATCCTTTGTACACATATCTTCATCTCTACCTGCTACTCTATTATCATAATTTATAATAGCACTTCTAAAAGCTTCAAGAACCATACTTGAACATACCCGTTGTTTTTTAGGTACTTCAAATAACTTTTCATCCATAAGTTTTAATGCTTTTATAGCATTTTCTAAAGTATCTTTTTTTACCATCTCTGTAAATAAAGAACCAGCTACAACTGTATCTTGACAAGCATTAACACCAAAAGATATATCTTCTAAAATACCATCTTTTA
>JAMOPZ010000382.1 GCA_027064245.1 Campylobacterales bacterium | reverse complement strand
GTACAAAAGAATTATCAGATATAATTCTTCAAGTACCTGAGATACCTACATTATATGTAGCACCATCAAATATAGGTCTTGTTGGTATAGAAAAGGAGTTTTATAAAAATAATCAAGATAGAGAATTAGTATTAAAAAGGAGAATAGATACTATACGAAATCATTATGATTATATTATTATTGATTCTCCACCAGCATTAGGTCCAATTACAATAAATACTTTAAGTGCTGCAAACTCTGTGATGATACCAATACAGTGTGAATTTTTTGCATTAGAGGGTTTGGCACAGCTTTTAAATACTATTAAATTAATTAGACAAACTATAAATAGACAGCTTACAATAGAGGGGTTTTTACCAACTATGTATAGTGCTCAAAATAACTTATCTAAACAAGTTTTTGCAGATCTTGCAAAACATTTTGAGTCAAAATTATTTAAACTAACAGATACTAGCTATGTGGTAATTCCTAGAAATATAAAATTAGCAGAATCTCCAAGTTTTGGTAAACCAATTATGTTGTATGATCCAAGTGCAAGTGGTACAAAAGCATATGTAAATCTAGCAAAAGCTATTTTAAGAGGATAAAAATATGGCATTAGGAAGAGGATTAGGGGAACTTTTAGGTGAAATTGAAACTGCTTATGAAAATAGCAATGAGATATCAAATCATGAGATTTTAGAATTAGATATATCATCAATCACACCAAATCCATATCAACCAAGAAAAATATTTAATGAAGAGAAATTACAAGAGTTAAAAGAGTCTATTTTATCATATGGGTTACTACAGCCAGTTGTAGTAACAAGAGATGGAGATAGATATTTACTTATTGCAGGGGAGAGAAGACTTAGAGCTTCAAAGCTAGCAGAACTTCCAACTATAAAAGCTATTGTTTTAGATGTAGATAATAAGCAATTAAGAGAATTAGCATTAATAGAAAATATACAAAGAGATGATCTAAATATTATAGAGATTGCTTACTCATATGCAGGTCTTATAAATGATTTTAATATAACCCATGATGAGTTAGCAAAAATGGTTTCAAAAAGTAGAAGTTCTATTACAAATACATTAAGACTTTTAACACTTAGTAGTTATACACAAAAAATGTTAGGATCAAATAAAATAACAACAGGTCATGCAAAAATAATAGTAGGGCTTAATGAAAAAGATCAACAAGTTATTGTGGATTCTATTATTGGTCAAAAATTAAGTGTAAGAGATACTGAACAATTAGTAAGAAATTTTAAAAATAAAGAGATAAAAAAGACAAAAGATACACCTACAAAAAAAGTATCATTAGATTTGGCACCATTAAAAGATGTAACTTCAACACTAAAAAAAGAAAATCTTGATGTAAAATTTGATAAAAACTATTTTAAAATAAAGCTAAATTCTCAAGAAGATATAGAAAAAATTATGAAATATTTTTCGTTATAGTAATATATCTTTAAGATAGATTGATGTAAAATCAAGTATGAAAAATTTATCATTAAACAACTTATCAAATGAGTATAAGAATATTATTATATCTTTACTCTTGGCACTTATGGGATTTTTTGGAGCTAGTTTTATTTTTACTACAGTAC
>JAMOPZ010000381.1 GCA_027064245.1 Campylobacterales bacterium | reverse complement strand
GAAACTATGAAACTTTATAAATCTTATTTTAAATTCTCTATTATTTACTCAACTTTCGCACATAAAATCTAACTGATTCTTGACTGTAACCCTTAAACTACTGATAAGTTGAGCTAAAAATATATTAACTTCTTCATTGTTCTTAGTAGTTTCAATTTTTTGTGATATTTTTGTTAAAATTTCTATAAATATTTCCATTGATATGGCTAGATTTGTAAGTTCACATTCTAAATCTTTAAAGAGTCCACCTATCGTTTGTGGTTCATGATTGATACGATTTATATAACTTGTAATATTATAAGAAAGAAATGATATAGTAATTCTAGCTATTAAAGCTTCATAGATTCTATTCTCTTCTTTACCAAATGAGAAGTGTTCTCGAAGCTCCTTGTAACCTTGTTCTATATTCCATCTTTTTTTATATATTTCTATTATTCTTTCATCAGTTAATTTTGTATTTGTTGATAATATTGGAATCAATTTATTATGAGTTTTTATAAAAACTACTTTAACTAAACCAGCTGTTTTATGATGAAGTATTTTGCTGCAATATGAGTACTTAATTTTATTATAATTTGCAAACTTTAGTGATACAGATTTTGATAAAATTCTATAAATACCAGTGAGAGTTTTTTGTTTATTATTATCTCTTTTGCTAAATTGCCAAGCAGTAGGACTATTAGTGATTCTTGATATAATATTAAGACCTAAATCTTTTATACTTTTAATGAATACAGGTTTAGAATACCAACTGTCTACTAAAAGATAATCTGCTTTAATACCAGCTTTTACTGCTCTTTTTACCATATTAATTGCAATAGTGAATTTTGTTTCTAATCCCTCTTGCTTTCTTTTGTAAGAATCAGATGTATAGTAATATTGATTTTTAAAGTCTTCTAATTTTACCTTCATTTTATTATTGAATTTTATTGCAAAATCTAACATAAAGTTTGTATATCCATCATTATAATTTAGTGATACTAGATTTATACCTCGTATAGTTTTTTTATCTTTATTGCTCCAAATATTATCACAAACACCTTCTATCTTTTTACCTTTTTTATCTTCATTTGTATCATCTAAGATCAATACTTTTACAGCTTTTTTATTTTGTAAGGATTTTAGTTTATCAATAAATGCAACTGTTGATAACATTAACATCTTTTGCCAATTATATTTACTACTTTTTAATGCTCTATAGTATACATCTTTTGTTAAACTTTCTTTGGAATATTTGATAAATTCAGATATCTTTTTATTGATTACAATCATAAAAATAAAGTGTAAAAGTATTGTTGAAGTTGATGCTCCATCTTTTTTAACAAAATTACTTTTCTTTAGAATCTTATCTATTTTTATCTCTTTTAAAACTTTAATTATTGGATTTTTTAACCGTGAACTAACTTTTTCTGTGATAATATCTTTATAACTCATAAATGCACCTTAGTATGTTTTTTGTAGTAATGAATTATACTGTAAAGTGCCTGTTTATGGGGTTGAACTAGGCTTTTATATGTGCGAAAGTTGAGTTATTATATTGTTAATGCTATTGAATTTAACTATTTCAAAGATACAGAGTTTGAAAAAGAGTTTGCT
>JAMOPZ010000380.1 GCA_027064245.1 Campylobacterales bacterium | reverse complement strand
TTTGGATAGGTACTTATAAATAATTATTCTATATGTATTTGTTTGATTTTTTATGGTGTTTATAATCCTGATAAACTTATTCAATTTGAAAATTGGATTATAAAAAATTATTTTATTGAGATAAAAGAAATTGAACCAAACAGTATTATAAGTATATTTGAAAATTTAATAAATAATCGTAAACTAAAAATTTTTGTAGCAATGCCATATTGGTCACATTCTCATGTAAATGAATATAATAAACTTTTTAAAGAAGCTTTAAAAGAGATAGAAGAAGAAAAAGATATTTACTATCAATTATTTCCAATTATGAGACATAGAGGAGCTAGTCAAAGGATAGACCAAAGGTTATTAAAACAAATTAAAGAATGTGATATTTTTATAGCAGATTTAACAGGAATAAATCAAAATGTACTTTATGAAGTTGCATATGCAGAAGGATTAGATAAACCATCATTACTTCTTAGAACAGAAGAAGATGATAAAGAAAAATCGTTACCATTTGATATGACACAAAGGCAATATGTTCCGTATTCAAAGGGAGCTTATTACAATGGAATTAAATCCATATTAAAAAATAATTTACCTACTATTATTAATGATTATAATTTAAAAAAATTGAAATTTGAGAAACTATAATGCCTCTAAAATCTAAGACAGCATTACAGTATATTAAAAAGCATAAAGATAGGAAGAGGAAAATATTTTATAAATGTAAAACTTTTTGATAGGTTACAAAAAGGTATATAGTTTGATATATAATTTTAATATGTCGATAAAATAAATAAATTTCGATATTTTTTTTATGTGTCGGAAAAACAATATATTTTCGACATTAGAAAATATAGAATATAATTGAACAATACTAGGAACTATTTATATGAAAATTTCAGTAATCATCCCAACATACAACCGTTACACATTTTTAAAAAGGGCATTAACTTCAGTCTTTGCCCAAACCTACAAGCCATCAGAAGTTATAGTTATAGATGATGGTTCAACTGATAACACTTCACAAATAAAACAAGATTTTCCATCTATAAGATACTTTTACCAACAAAACAAAGGTGTAAGTTCAGCTAGAAACTTAGGTATCAAAAAAGCATCTTATGAGTGGATAGCTTTTTTAGATAGTGATGATGAGTGGCACAAAGATAAACTAAAAGAACAAGTTTTATTTCATAAGCAAAATCCAGATATTTTGATGAGCTATACAGATGAGAAGTGGATAAGAGATGCAAAAGAGGTAAAAATCCCTAAAAAATTTAAAAAGTATGGTGGAGAGATATTTGATAAGTGTTTATCTCATTGCATCATCGCTCCATCAGCATCTTTAATTCATAAAGATTTATTTTCTAAAGTTGGTTTGTTTGATGAGGGTTTGGAAGTTTGTGAAGATTATGATTTGTGGCTTAAAGTAGCACTAGAGCATCCAATAGGCTTAGTAGATAAAAAACTTATAACAAAATATGCAGGACACAATGACCAACTTAGTTTTAAATACTGGGGTATGGATAGATTTCGGGTTGTAGCACTTGAAAAATTATTAGATTCCATACAAAAAGAAACAGTTAGAGAAGTTTTGATGCAAAAATATG
>JAMOPZ010000379.1 GCA_027064245.1 Campylobacterales bacterium | reverse complement strand
ATAAGCCTCTGTGCATCATCTCTCATCTTTTTTGCTTGAGCAATAAGTTGCATTTTTGGGTAAAGAACCTCAGATAATGATATAAGTTGCTCCTTATCTGTATATCTAGGAATTGGTAATTCCCTTAATTGAGCAGAACTAAGTATCTTTCTATTAGGTTTTCTAAAAAGTTCACTATAGTGATATTGATAATCTGATAGAGTTAAATTTATATTTTTATTACTAAAGCGTAGTTTTTGTAATTTTACAAAAGTATCACTTGCAATTGAGTTGCCTGCTTGCTCATTAAGATATTCTAACACATAAGGCAACTGTAGATACAGTTGCACAAACCTAGCTGTATCTATAGAGTCATTATTAAATTGTACTCTTATCATAGAGTTATTACCAACAATAACTTTTTTATAGTTCTTACCAATAAATCCAACTTTCATCTTAGCCGTTCTTTGATTTAATATTAAATCACCATAATGTAAAGCTTGTGCATTTATAGCAGTAAGACTAGCTGGTCCTTGATTCATAAATCCATCTGGTATATATACAACACCATAATCATCTATATGGTTTAAGGATATTTCATCATAGTTAGTACATTCCCTTCTTTTAGTAACTCTAACCTTTGAGACTATAGCTATCTTTTTTGTGATATCTTTTAATTTTACAATCTTAGTATCTTTAAACTCTTTTTCTAACTTCTTAGTTAATTGTTTTTGCGTCATACCTAATAATCCTAAAAATTGTAATTTTATTATTATCCACAAATAATAATTTTGGTAGTCAATTATAGCATAAACGATTAAGCATCTCTTAATAATGACTACCGTAATATTTTCGTAGGGCTTTACTTTTTCTGTCTTAATTGCTAAACTACAACCGAAACAAAATTAACAAGTAGTTTAATCACTACATAAGGAGATTGAGATGACAGTTTTATTTATATTAGGGTTGATAGCAGTAGCAGTTGCTTTATTTATGATGGTTAGTTGGATAAATACATATAGTCAAAGACATTACAACTATGAGTTTTTCAATATAGGTAGCTTTATCATTATTGCTATTGGCTATGGTTTAGTTTGGTATGGGTGGACTTGGTTTAATGAAGCTGTAGATACAGGAGGAGATATATTGAATGGTCAAATTCTAGTTGGGATTGGAGTGATGTTTGTAGCTGGTGTATTTTTGAATAATATTAGAAATACAAGTTTAGAATTCGGTTTTTTAGCTGGTATATTTCAATTAGTTCTTTTTCTACCTTTATCAGTAGCAGCAGCATTTGCATTTATTGTGGCAGCTGCATGGATGGCAGAGACTAAACCAGTTTACAATATTAATTAAGGAGGTACTGTTATAAAGCGAAATAATGTTTTTGTTAAAGAGTGAGATATTTTATAAGAAAAGGAGTTAATATAATATTTTAGTATATAAACCAAGGGTTTTATCTCTTGTCTGGGATAGTGGTATTTATTTCAGTTATTGCAATGGTGATGTACTATCATGAAAACAAGAATAAAGAGGATAGACATAATATCGCTATTTTTCCTCTAATAATGATTATATTTGCTATAGGTGCACCACTTTATATCTCTTATCAAAATAAAGTACTAATAGATGAGAATATAAGATTATTTAAAATAGGTCACGCTTTAGAGTGTGGGAATGGATTTAAACTATTGATTGTCTCTAAAAATAGAGATTGGCAAATAGTGAAAAAAGATAGCTTCACAAAAAATGATTTAATCATAAGAGCTGATAGTTGTGAACTAAATAAGGAGATAGCTAGATGATAGATATAGAAAATATGGCAGATAAGATATATGTGGTATTAATGCCAACTGATATGAATGGGATGGATGTTTTAGTGCTGTTAATGTTTACAGGGATAACTACTTATACTCTGAGTAAATTACTTACAAATTCCAAGTATAAAAATACACTTATCGTTAAACTAATATATAAAATATTGTAACCATTCAGCACTCAACCCTAACAGGAACATAAGATTTTTCAACTAAAACATCTCTAAGACCTTGAAGCACTGCTATAATATTTTTTTTTAGGAGTAGAAATATAACTTCTGATTCTACAGAATATTTCTCCACCTCTAAAACTAGCGAATGAACCTTAGATTTTTTCTTTAACTTTAATCATTCGTAAATCTCTTTCAGCTAAATTATTGGACTTTTATTTATACTTTAGTTCCGCACTAAATCAAAAATTTCTTTAATAGAATAAATCATCAAGAAAATCATCAATTTCTTCTGTTTTTGCAGGTGAATGTTTTTTACTACTTATATAATTAAAAACTGTTTCATCAGTTATTCGATTATGAATAGTAATTCTATTCGCATATGCAAAAGGAGAATCATGCTTTTTTACAGCTTTTTTATGAACAGCATTTGTGTTTCCACCCATACCCATGAGAAGTCCAATTAGCATCATTGCACCTCCTGTTGAAGAGTTGTATTGTGATGTATTTGCACCAGTTACAATGGCATTTGTTGCATTAGGATCAAATTCTTTATTGCTTTTAATATGATCACTATTTTTTGTTGGTTTTGTAATATCTTTCAGTGCATTTTGTAGGATTTTATCTGAATTATCTTTACATAAAGTTGCTGCTGTAAATAGCTCATAGTCAGCTTCATTAGAATTATTAGTAATTTTCCAACTATGCTTTTCTAATAATGCTTTAATTCTTGGAGTAATATTACAAGGACTCGCTTTGTTGTATGATTCTACATAAATTTTTCCACTTTTCTTTGGATAATCAACTTTCATCATAGAACATCCTGAAAAAAATACAGCCAATAATATCACACCTTTGCAAAACTTCAAACTATCTTTTAACATCTTTTTTTAGCCCTTGCTCTTTTTAATTAATAACTCAACTCACATATAGATCACACTAAATCCATAAACTTAAACTGAGCATTAAAACCCATGAATAGCCACTTTTCAGTATAATTTTGTGGCATATTACAATTAAGAAAAACTATTTTCATGAGACTTGTAAATTATATCAACTATGCTATAAAGATTTTATTAATTAATCCAATTCTTGAAGTACTTAAGAGATTAAAATTACAAAGATATTAAAGCAAAGCAACTTTGTAAAAAGAGATATAGGCTGTTTCTTTTCAGATTATTCTTCTTTTATCAACAAAGTGGCAGCGCATTTGGTAAAGATACTTATTATAGATTTAGAGAGCCATTATAATTGGCGAAAACTGTTGCTACTTGCGACAATAGCATTATTAAAAAATATAATAACAAATGCTCATGTAATAAAAAATGCTGATGTAATTACTGTAATATTGCCAAACATAAATACAAGTGATTTTACAATCTCAAATAATTATTTATTTTTTGTACTGATCTGTTTTAACTCTTTATTATTTAAAATATGATTTCTCAAACCAACATAAGTACCAAATTCAATAATTTTGTGAATAGAAGTAATAGATACATCTTTTAATAGCATCTCTTTAATCTTCTCAAAATATGGATCATATTTACTTTTAACTTTTTGACCTTTTTTACGACCAAGTTTTTTACCAGATGCTTTAGCCGCTGCAAGACCCTGCTTAGTTCTTATTGATATAAATTCTCTTTCGCTCTCTGCAAAATAACTATAAATGGCGAGGAGCAATTTATTATGAGCAGAATTAAATGTTGATAACTCAGGTTGACGAATAAAAATAAGCTTTATTCCTTTATCGCTCAGTTCTTGAATTAGATTCATTACATCCAACATATTTCTTCCAAGTCTACTAAGTTCTGCAACTATTAAAGTATCATCTTTTTGAAGTTTATTTTTGAGTTCAGTGATTTTTCTTAACTTTTCACTTTTTCTTGAACTAATTTCAACTTCTATAAATTCATTGACTTTTAAATTATTAGTATGGGCATACTCTAATATTAAGTGTTTTTGCTTTTGGTTATCTTGTTTATCAGTAGACACACGAATATAGCCTAAAATCATTAAAAAAACCTCTGTTTTATTTTAGACCAATTATACTCTTTATAAGATAATATAAATATATTTTAAACTAATGGTTTAACTAAAATATATATTTAGTTTATACGGTCGTTTATAATAAAGTATTTTATAATAATAACATTGCCGAATTTTATAAGTTCCTTTAAAGGGAATTTAGTTTATACTTCACAAAATGAATGTAATCAGTAAAAGAACTCTCATAAAATTTTATGAGCAACACCCTCAAGCTAAATCAGCTTTAGAAGTGTGGCATAGTGATGCCAGAAAAGCTATTTGGAGATGCCCAGATAATATTAAAAAAATATATGCATCTGCATCTTTTTTGGCAGACAATAGAGTGATATTTAATATTAAGGGAAATGATTACAGATTAATAGTGCATATAGATTATCCTCGAAAAATAGTAAGAGTTAAATTTGTTGGCACACATGCCCAGTATGATAAAATAGATGCGAAGGATATATAAAATGTTACTCAAGCCAATTAAAAATGAAAATGATTATGATAAAGCACTAGAAAGAATCGATGAGTTAATGGATTTAAACCCAGATCCGTCAACACCACAAAGTGATGAACTAGAAGTATTGGCAATGCTTATTGAAAAATATGAAGAGCAAGTATGGGCTATTGCAGAACCTGATCCTATAGAAGCTATTAAGGTAAGAATGGAACAGATGGACCTTAAACAAAAAGATTTAGTTCCCTTTATAGGTAATAAAAGTAAAGTATCAGAAGTATTAAATAGAAAAATATCTTTATCACTGAAGATGATTACAAATATAGCATCAGGCTTACATCTTCCTCTTGAGAGTTTGATTCAGCTACCTAAAAAAGAGTTGCGTTACTAAATTTTTATCCTCCGAGATAATGTTCGGTAATTGAAGCTCGATTGTGTTTCATTTCAGAGCTAACTCCAAATAGGCTATCTTCATAGCTATAATTTGCTTTTGCATATTCCAACATTCTATTTTTTGCAAAATTCCACCTATATCCATGTGAACCCTCAGGAATTTCTCTCGTAGATACACATGCCTGTTTTATATCATCATAATATTTTTGTCGTTTGATTCTAAATGAGCCATTTATAGAAATATAATTTTGTAATTGTTTATATGTGTTTACGGCAACTAAAACATTTCCTTCTTTTCCACCTTTTTCTTTTGTAAAGATAATCCCTTTTTCAGTTTTAGTTATTTTATCAATTTGATAACCGAGTAATTGTTCTTTTTTTATAAAAGCTACACCCTCGATTCTTGAACCACCTTCAAGTTGAATAGTCGCAGCTAATTGATGTTTATAATCTTGAAGATTTAATATTAGTTTTTTAGGATTTTGATAGGTACGATTGTGATAATTACTTGCCACTATTTTTAAATCTCTGAATTCATTTAAAATATCTTGACGAATTGAAAAATCATAATATTTACTTTTGCCATAAACATCTTTTGTAAAATATCTTAATGCTATCTCAAGTTTGCCAAGAGCAGCAGATATTTTTTGAATATATTGAACTGAAGGATAATATTCTAGCTTGTATAACATGTATGATTCTACATGAAAGTCTTGAATTAATTCATAATTTTTTAGAGACCAATGTTCCTTGAGGTAGTTGAAAAAATTATTCCAAATATTTCGATAAGATTCCATTGTTTTATATGAAGAAACTTTTTGATAATGTTCATTATTTTGATCTATTTTTTCAGTTTTTTTTATTGATTCCTGAAAGATATATTTTGTTAAAGTTGCAGTCTGATAGTATACACTTCCTCGCAAAACTTGTTTTCCTTTTATAAAAAATAATGATAGATTAAGCCACTATCTGAGGCAGGTTTTGTTAAGTCAATCTGCTTATGATTACAAGCTAGCATCTACTCGGCTCTTTTGATTACGATGGTACATATACCCGTAGGTATATTGAGCTCCAACGATAAAGTTCTATGTGTCATAAAATTTTTTATGTTGGACTATAACATATATTTTTGTTTGATTTATGTTTTGATGTTTTTGAGTAGATATAGATGTTTTTTTAAGTTTCCATTTTACTTAATATAATTAATATCACGCCTAAAAATAGGTGTGATATTTAATAAGATGAGAAGTGTACAAAACTGCTAATAAAACACTTTTTGAACATTTTCATGAACATTGAATGAATCATAGTCCAAGAGCTTTTTATTAATATTTAGCTTATATTCAGAAATTGACAGTAAACAAGTGTTATTTATTTCACTATCTTCATATGGATATTCTTTTGCATATTTTTTTGAATTTTCAAAAGTTGTATTGATAAAATTGAATTGTTTATGATGATTTTTTATCATTTTTATAACATCTAAAACTATATGTTTATTATCATATTTATCTAAAAATATTTTTGAAAAATTCATGCTATCTATATCTTTATATACAGTTGACATCGATCTAAATAAATCAACTTTACATAGCAATGTCGCTAACAAAATATTTTGAATATCTTTTACATTATATTCATTTTGTACTTGATCATAAACATTTTCAATAGTAGAAAGAATTAACTCTTTTAGTGAATAAACTTTATATGCATATGCTGATGAATTTGTATTTGCAATTTTAATTTTAAAGCTTGCTGTTGTTTGACTTTTTATACAATCATCATGATCATATAAAAAATTTAAAATTGTAACAAAAATTGTATGAAATGGCTCCTTAATCCAATTATTTTTGATAATTATTTTTGCATATAATTCTTTAGATTTATAATCTTTAAAATAATAAATAGGATAGTAATAATATTTTACAATTGATTTACTTCCTATATCAATATAATATTTTTCTTCTTCAACAACTGATTTTTTTTGGATTGTTTGTTGAATTTCAGGTTCTGGTACTTTTTTATACTTGAGTATATAAAAAATATAAAGACCAATAATTATTAAAAATAAAAATAAAAATAAAAATAAAAAAAGAATCTGCATATTTAATCTTTATCGTCTAATAAATAATTGTTATATAGTATATTAGTCCAGCTTTGTAATGTTTGCTGTGTTTCATATTCAAGAATGCGAGCAAAAGAATATCCTTGCATAGACATGTTGTACAGAGACACCATTGCTCTAGCTTCAGAACGAGATATAAAAATTTCTTTTTCGTTATCCAATTTTAGTTCGAGACTTATAACATTTTCATCTTCTAACTTCCTTTTAGTTAATTTTAAAAACTTATTTTGACCATCTCCTTTATCAAATAATATCAATTCCTCTTTAAAAAGCACCGAATCGGCCATGTTATCTGTTACAAATTCATTATCAATGATAAAAACTATATTTCGCATATACTTTTTTTTAGTTTTTGTATCAATTTCAAAGGCGCGGCCTAAGCCTATTCTGTGTTTATTATTTAGCGGAACAACCGTTAACTCTGGTTTGTTTATCGTATCTTTATTTATTAATTCATCCATTGTTTTTTCCTTCTTTTTCTAGTTTATTCCATATTTCACAAATTGTTGAATATGAAACTTTTAATTTATGGTATTTTTGCAAATAAATTGAAATTTGCCGGAAACTTAATTTCTGTTCAATTCTCAATTCTTTCAGCAGCGACCATTTATTAATTAATTGCTCAGATTTAGGTTGTTTTTTATAAAAATTTCCTTTTATTTTTTGAGCATTTATGTTTACCTTGTTTTCATCAATAAATGATGAAATTGCTTTTATTAAAGCAACATAAGATAAGATATTGGTAGCAATATCTCTATTATTTTGCCGTAATGAATGGAATGCTTGTTTGTGCCCATCCATTACTATTGCTTTTTGTGCAACAGGCATCTTAGTAAAATGTCTTAATGTGCTTTTTTGTTGTTCATTTGTCATTTTTAGGAACTTTAGTGTTATATCATGACCCATTTTCACTACTTTCAGTGTCTAATTGCCATTTTGCAATATTTATTAGTTTCCAACTTCTTTGTTGTCTCTCTGTCTTGGTCCATTTTGGCAGTATATTTTTCTCTAAAATTACTATTTTTGGAATTGAACCTTCCCCATTGCCTAGCATTTTTGAGGCCTTAGAATAACTCATTCCAAATTCTTTGTAATTACATGCTTCACTTAAATTTATCTCTAATTTTCCATACCTTTTGTAAAGGATTTGAAATAGTTCTTGATCTGTCACTTTTAGTCCTTGTATTTAAAATATTAACTTACAGCTGCTTGTTAAAATAAAGTATAGTAAAGAATTAAAAAGAAATCAATTGAAATAAAATAGGGAAAATTATGGGATGAAGCCATATGAAATTATTTGAAATCATATGTGATAATTGTAGATTAGGGCTAAATTTTACAAATTACTGTATTGTTACTAGTTGTAACATGTAGTAATGAAGAAATGCTTATTGAGGCAACTCCAACCGCTCTTTCCTCTTCTTCCAGTCAGGCATATAAGTACTTAAATAGTTATAAAATTCTCTACTATGATTAGGGTGAATCAAGTGAGCCAACTCGTGAAAAATTACATATTCTATTGCATTTGATGGCTTTTTAATGAGTTCACTATTAAGATTTATATATGATTTAGTACTATTACAAGAACCCCATCTAGTTTTCATTTGTCTAATTCTAATGTTTTGAATATCAACATTAACTATACTTGAATATTTAGCAATAATCTTTTTAAAATAATTCTCTGCTTTTAAGAGGTACCAATCATTAAGAAGTTTCTTTTTCTTCTCTAAATTACTTTTATTTTTAATGAATATCTGTATATAACCTCTTTGAAGTTTAACACACTCATCATCACATTGAATCACTTTCAATCTATAATTTTTACCTAAATATTTAAAATTTTCTCCACTAACATATTCTTTTATTTGAGGTTTATAGTTTGCTGTGTAAAATGCTATTTTTTTACTAATCCAATCTTTTCTTTTTTTCAAAATATATTCAATATGCTCATCAGTAGTGAGTAGTGGAGCAGTTAAAATTACTTCACAAGTAGGCTTTACTTTCAGAATGATATTTTTAATATCTTTTTTTATGATTTGTATATTATTATTATGAATAATTACTGATTCCAATACTTCTCACTTTTGTTATAATTTTATTTGTATCACTAAAACTAATAGCATACTTATCTTCTAAATTCCATAATATATTTTCAATTTCCTCATCTATCTGGTTTGTGACATCTGTATTATTTACCCAATCAGGTTTTTTACTAGATTCTTTAAATATATCATTAAAAGATATAGATACTTTTTCTAAAACTTCTTCTGAATTACTTCCTAGTAGTTCATTGAACTCATCAGTTATATTATCAAAGATAGCTCTTGCACATTTATTGTGCTTTATACTCTCTGGGTAATTATCATCAGTCTCTACATCTTTTGCAACAAGTAGGTTTCTAATATCTTTTGCATTTTTCAACTTCTCTTCATCAGATAGTCTATCATTTTTATATGCTTCTATTATCTCTTTTATTCGTAAAGATAGTTTCTCATAGTAAGCAGGGTTAGAATCCATTTTCTCTGTTATACTAGCAGTTAAAGCACTTAAAATTGTATCTGCTCTCGCATTGTCTCCTACTATCCTTTCTATCTCTGTTTCAAAATCTTCATCAAAGATATTCACTAGTTTTGTAAGTTGATGAACATCTTCTGCACTTATAAAAGTATCTAAAAGTTTTTGCATCTGTTTTTCATACTTACCAAAATCTACACTCTCGTGATATCTGATTTTTATACTTATTCGTAAGTTACTATAAAACTTCATTTTTAGTTTATATTCTTTAATCTCTTCGTAACTGAAAATTTCATCTATCTTATCACTAGAGAGTGCAAGTTTTAAAGCTCTTCCATAGTTTGAAAGATATTCATAAAACTCTTTTCTTATATCTTCATCTGCTAAAAATACTTCATAACTCTCTTGGTCATTTTTATTTTCTACATTTTTAAATAACTCTTCCAAATGAGAATAATATGTTTTAACTCTTGCTATCTCTTCCTTAATATCAATAACAGTTCCAACTAAATCTTCTTCCTCAAATCCATCAAGTGAAGAGTAAGAGGTTAAAGCACTATCAAGATTACCTAATAATCCACGATAATCTATAATAAAACCGAAGTCCTTACCATCATAAAGTCTATTAACCCTAGCGATTGCTTGAAGTAGATTGTGTTCTTTTAACTCTTTATCAATATATAAAATAGTCGCTTTTGGTGCATCAAAACCAGTTAAAAGCTTACTAACAACAATAATAAGTTCAATCTCTTCGCCCTCTACAAACTCATCTTTAACTTTTTCAAGGTATCTGTCTTCATCCCCATATTTCTTAATGATTTTTTGCCACTCTTCATTTATAAATGCTTTATTATCATCATCAACACTTTCATAACCCTCTCTACTATCAGGTGCAGATATTACAAAAGCAGTTTTTATATCTCCTAACTCTTCAAATAGTTTATGATATTTAATAGCTTCATATTTAGAACTAGTTGCAAGCATTGCTTTAAAACCAGTACCTTGAATATTTTTGATAAAATGTTCATTTATATCAAACATAATCATTTCAAGTCTTCTCTCACTACTTGCAACTTTTTGAAATCTTGCCCACTTTCTTTTTAAGTCAAGTTTCTGTTCGTCATTTAAGTCACGAGACAAAACATCAAATCTTCTATCAAGTCCTTTTTCATCACTAATCCATTGGTCAACTAATCTTCCCTCATATAGTAACGGTAAAACTGCTCCATCTCTTACTGCTTGGTCGATTGTATATTTATGTAAAAGTCCACCAAATTTAGAGATGGTACTTTTTTCTTTTTTCATAAGAGGAGTACCAGTAAAACCAAGATAACAAGCACTAGGAAATACTTTTTTCATAGCCCTGTTCAAATCTCCCTCTTGTGTACGATGTGATTCATCTACAAGTATAAAGATATTTGGGTCGTCTAGTATCACTTTCTCTTTTTGAACTGTCTCAAACTTATGTATGAGTGTTGTTATAACACTTTTTCCACTTTGAAGTAGTTGTACAAGTTCTTTACCACTTCCTGCTCTTGTAGCCTCTATCTCACTCTTGTTAAATGTAGAGTGTATTTGTCTATCTAAATCTTTTCTATCTGTTACTACAACTACTTTTGAGTTTGGTATCTCCCTTTTTATTACACGAGTTAGCATTACCATAGTAAGAGACTTTCCACTTCCTTGTGTATGCCAAATAAGTCCTCCACCTCTTCGTCCAGTAGAATCTAGCTTATCTATCTTTTTAACTATCTCTTTTATGGCGAAATACTGTTGATACCTCGCTATCTTTTTCACTTTGTTATCAAAGATAATAAAGGAGTGTAAAAGTTCTATAACTCTCTTTTTTTCAAACAAAGAGTAAATAGTATTATCAAGTTTACTAGGTGTCCTATCTTTTACTAGTGTATTGATATTTTGTCTTACATCTTCTTCCCATGTAGCATAGAACTTTTTAGGTATTCCAGTAGTTGCATACTTAGGAGAGTGGTTATTTCCTGCAAGAGTTATCTGTGCAAATTTAAAAAGGTGTGGTATTTCGCCTTTTAACTGATTCCGTATCATTTGAGAGATACCTTGTTCTGTTTCTACACTAGATTTTTTAAGTTCTATTACACCAAAGGGAATACCATTTATAAACAATACTATATCAGGTCGTCTAGTTTTATCTCTCTCATTTAAAGTTTGTCTTGATACACTAAACTCTTCCGTAAAGTGAAATAAGTTATTTTGAGGATTTTTAAAGTCTATATATTTAAGTGAGAAGCTTTTTTTAACTCCATCTATCAATTCTTCTTGATACGAGTTACCAAGAATTAACTGGTCAGTTATTTTAGCATTAGCAGTCATAAGCCCTTCGTTTAAAGACTCATCTAAACTACTAATTGCATTAGCTATATTTTTTGGAGAAAAAGGATAGGTTATACCTTTATACTCAAAACTATTTAACTTTTGAAGTTGATTTACTAAAACATCTTTTAGTAGTACATCAGATAATTTTCCATTGCGAAAACTTACATTGTTTTCTTGAGAGATAAATATATATCCCATAGATTTCAGCAAATTTATTGTATTGTCTTGTATAACTTTTTCATCTGTTTTTGGTGTCATATTAAAACCTTTTATTCTACTTTATTTTTAATATAAAGTCTTATTTTATTTCTCTTTTCAACTTTATCTTTAGTAATAAATTCTCTATCTTTTAGTACTTTAATTAACTCTTTATTATAATTGTTTTCATTTAGAGTCGTTTGTTTACCATCTAAATTAGCAATTTTATTATACTCATTCGGTAGTAACTGTAAAATTTCAATCAACTCTTCATCATTGAACTCACTCTTTTGTTCAACTACTAAATTTATTTTTGATTCTAAACTTTCTAAGCTCAGCAACATTTTTTTAGTATAATAAATAGATTTTATAATTGTCTTATCTACATACTTATATATTAACTTTGCAATGTTTGCATTTGTTATTAAGTCATAATCAATTTTTTCTATTAAATCTTTTTTTATACTATCAGATAAAATATTTCTATCTAATTGAAGTATCTTAATTATATCATCAGTCTCAAATTCAAATTTTTCAAACTCTTCTAATAAGCTATTTTTATTTTTTTCTATTAGTGATATATGTAAAGTATCCGTATTCTCTTTTAAAGTGTCAAAGCATACTTTCTCAAACTGAAACCTATTGTATTTAATAAGTAATAATATCTTATCTTCATCGACATTAGATATATCCAAATCATTATAAGACCAACCAGTATTTTTAATTAGGTATTCATAAGACTCTACAGTGAAGTCATTTGTCTTAATTATTAATTTTAATAATCCTTGTGTAAAAAATTCATTTTCTTCACTATATTCCTTGCCACACTTAATTTTAGATACATTTTCTGCATTTTCTTTTATATTTAAATAATCAATTAATATAGTATTATCTGTATCATTATTATTGTAGTACTTAAAAGTATTAGACCAAACAGAAACTACTTTATTGTTTTTAAATAAATATTCCCATAATGTTTCATCAACATTATTAATATTTGATATTTTGACTTCTTGCTTTTCAATAATTTTAACTTTTAAGTTCTCTTCTATATCATCATTATTTAATAATTCAATAACTACCTCTTCAGATTCTTTTGTGTTAGTATCTATTTCTAAGAATACATTTTTAATATATTCATTGATATTATCATTAATATACTCAATTAGTACATCCCCATCTTTCATTAATTTATCAGATTTTATTGTAGTAAGGTGTGCATTTTTTAAATACTCTTCAATTTCACTTTTTGGAGCACATTTATTAAAAATCATTTTATTAACCATTTGTGGATTTAATTCATAATGTGATTTGATAAAAATAAAATCAAGTAATCCAGTACTATCAAGTGAATCTAGCCTAGAAAACTTTATATCAAAACTTTCAATAATTTTAATAACTTTCTTTGCCTCATCTCCGCTGAATTTTTGCATATATGATATATTTGTCAAATAATTTTTTAAACTATTATTTTCATTTAGCTTTATTATGTCTTCATAATTTGTATAATGTACAACCCAACCAAAATATGTATTTAGTTTATCACTTTTCTTATCTACAAGAAATAACCAAAAATTTTTATAATACTTAACAATAAGTTTTACAAACTTTATTCTTTGGTTACTAGTATCTAAGCAATATAAAATAAATTCTTTTGATACTTCACTTTCGTTAGGTAATTGTTGAAACAATACTTTTACTTGCTTTGGATATGTGTCTTGATTTTCTAGTATATAATCAACTAAATTAAAATTTAATACACTCTCTTTATGAAATTCATTTTCTGTTAATCTATATTTCACAATTTCTTGTAAGTTTTTTAATTCATAGTTAAATGAAAGGGCTTTACCATTATTTTTTACATTTCGTAAAAAATCTTGTTCATCCTTTGTAATACTAACTCCAAAAAAGTTTGAAATATACTCTTCATAGGTTTCATCTATATGCCCATAGCTAAGTAAATATTTTAGAAGTTCTTTATTTTCAAAGCTTTTATCTCCTAGAATAGTATTATCACTAAAGCTTTCAAGTAGTTCTTTAATAGTAATGTTATTTAATTTTTCTTGACTGTCTTTGAAAGTTTCTATCTCGTTAAGTAAATCACTTTTTTTATTATTAATTTTATTTACAATCAGCTGTTCTCTTCCATCATATTTACCAATTTCTTGTTCAATATTTTCAAAGATAACAGGCTGAGAATTGTGTACTCCATGGCGACCATTAATGAAATATCTTGATATTATATTGTTCGATTCTTTAATTAATTCAAAACTGTCATCCTCAACACTATCTTGAATATTTATGCTTTTACCGCTTAGATACAAGTTTCCATCAAATTGATTATTTAAATTTTTGATTATCTTTAAAATATATAGTTGTCTTAACTCTTTTATATCTTCTCTTGGCTCATTAGCTATTTCATTGATTTTATCTTTAATTTCATCTATATCATTCTCAATATCCGTGATATATGATTTTATATGTTCTTTTTTCGAATTAAATACATCATAAACTAAACCTTTACATTTATGAAGTAATTCAAAATCTTGTGGTTCAAAGTTTTTATAAATTATCATAGCTAGGAGTTTTGTTTTATCTAACTTTTCATCCAAATTATTGCTATAAATTAAGTATTCATTATAAATATTTTTAAGTAACCTCATATCAGATATATAAAGAGAAATATCATATAAAAAGTTTTGATTTACACCTTTGAAATAGTCTAATAATATATCCTTGGAGTTTGTTGCATTTATATAAGGGATAATAGGTATAAGAAAGTCAAAAAACTTAGTTCTTTCATCTGCATTTGTGAACATTTCATCTTTTACTGCATAAATAAAAACTATCTTTTTATTTACTTGTTCTGAGTTATTTATAAAATTATTGAGTTCCCTTAATTTTGTAAAAATATCAAGATTATCATATCTATCTAAATCTTGAAATACTACTACATCAAAATTTGTTTTTTCAAAAAAATATAATATTTCATCTAAATATTTATTTAATAAAGAGCCACTATCATTATTTGACACTAATTCTAAATTTTGTAAATTTAATTTTTCGATATTAGTATTACTTAATACAATTAGTAATTTTTTTAAAAGATAATATGCACCCAAAAATAAAATTATTATAGGTAAATATTTCAAATATTCTGTTGTATTAATTTGAATTAGGTCTTTGAAAAAGGTTATCGTTTCTAAGCTTTTAGGGCTAAAAACTATAAAGTATGATAATGTGACTATCAATATGGTTACAATTTTAAATGGCATCAACTTTAATCTATCAATTTTATTTAATCTTGATTGAGGAATAGTTTTATTTTTCACTTTATAAAACATTTGCTCTAAAATACTTTTCTCAATCAATGATAAATCTGGTTTGTTATCCGTCTCCTTTATATTTTTATTTTTAAATGTAGCTAATGAAATATCTAAAAAATTATATTTAGCATTATTTTTTTCAAAAGTTTTTATAAAACTACTTTTACCAGAACCATAAGAACCAGATATAGCTATATTTTTAACTTTATTATCTTCTAATGCTTCATTTAGTGCCTTCGTATATTCATCAATATTCTCTGCTTTATCATTTGCTGTTAAAAATTGATATGTACTTTTTGTTAGGTTATATCGATTAATTATACTTAGATGAAGTCGATTTATCTTTTGTAAAGATAACAATAAAATCTCATCTAGTTTGTTTAGTATTTTTTCTTTCATACTTTTACCCTCACTTCACCAGTTAGTAATTTTTGCATTAGTCCTTTTTTCTGCTCTTTTAACTCTTGTAGTTCATTTTTTAGTAAATCTATCTCTTCATCGGCAAGACTTAATATTTCAGCTACTTTTTTTTGTTTATCGAATGTTGGTATATTAAATTTAAAATTTAGTAAATGAGGTACTTTTATACTTGGTTGTACTGCACCCATAACAACAGCTTTAACTTTTGAAAAGTACTTATCTGTGTTCATTAAATAGTACATATAGTCAGGTAATATTTCTTTTTTAAATCTTAGAGCAATTAAATTCTGTGCAATACATCCTCTATTTTCTTTTACAAGAGCATTAGCCCCTGCATTACCTACTGTTCCAACTAGTATATCTCCTTTTACAGGATGTCCTTTTCGAAACCATTTATTATAAACTTCTTCATTAACATATTTTGTAACTTTTTCAAAATTTGGGTATTTAGATAATACGATACTATTAATTTCAATTAATTCATTTCCTTCTTGAACTAATGGAGGGGTTTTACCTCTATTATCTATTACCTTTACAACAATTTCTTTTAAGGTTAATTCTTTATCTAAAGAAACTAAAAGTTTCTGCATTAATCCTTTTTTTAATTTCACTTTAGCATTTATGAACTCTTCTTGAATTCTAATAGCATCATCCCATGTAATTAATATTTCAGCTACTTTTGTTTGTTCTTCTAATAATGGTAATGGGATTTTTAATTCGGAGAACTCTCCTTGTCCTAATGTCTTATTTCGTCCTGCTCCTCCTGGAGATGCAAGTCCAAGTAAATGTTTTCCTCTTTTAGATTTAAAAAAATACAATAAATAATCTATGTCAACTTTACTATCTTTTGGCTGATACATAGGAAATCTATGAGATGCTATCATACCTTTTTCATTTTTAGTTGTTTTAGATACTGCTTGTTCCCATGCAAATACAATATTTACTATAAAACAATCTTCTTCTATCCAAAATACAGATTTATTACCTAACTCTTTACCAGTTACTAACTCTTTATGAAATATCCCTTTTGCATGAGAACGAATACCAATTTGTTGATAATTTATTTCTTTTTCAACTTCAACCTTTTTTCTAATTCGTTGTAATATATTATCAATACGAAACAAATCCCAATCGTTTGGGATAATTCCAACTTTTGTTTTTTGATAACCTTGTGGTATTTCACTCATACTAAAGCCCTAATTCTTTTAAGTAGCCACTCATCCTAGATTTAACTTTAACTAATTCATTTTCAATATTTTCAATATTAGTTTTAGTAGCTTCTATATTAACTACCTCTTCCTCTTCAAAAGTATCTATATATCTAGGTATATTTAAATTATAATCATTCTCTTCTATCTCTTCTAGTGTAGCAACATGAGAGTACTTTTCAAGTTCATTACTATTTTTATAAGTATCTAATATTTTTTGTATATGCTTCTCATCTATAATATTTTGATTTTTCTCTTTTTTAAAATGTTCTTTTCCACTTGCATCTATAAATAGAACATCTGTATTCGTTCGTCCTTTTTTATATACTAATATACATGCAGGTATAGAAGTACCGAAAAATAGATTTGCAGGTAAACCAATAACAGAATCCAGTAGATTCTCATCTATAAGTTGTTTTCTTATTTTACCCTCACTTCCAGCTCTAAAAAGAACCCCATGAGGGAGAACTACTCCCATTCGTCCATGCTCATTTAGTGAAGCTATCATGTGAAGTAAAAAAGCATAATCCCCTTTACTTTTTGGTGGGACTCCTCTCTCAAATCTTTTATATTTGTCTTCACTCGCATTATCTGCACCCCATTTGTCTAAACTAAATGGAGGATTTGCTACAACTACATCAAATTTCATAAGATGTTCATTTTCTAAATGAAGTGGATTACCTATCGTATCTCCCCACTCTATAACTGCATCATTTATATCATGTAAGAACATATTCATTTTTGCTAACGATACGGTTGTTCCATTACTCTCTTGTCCATACAGTCTAAAGTTATTGTTTCCTACTTCTTTACTCGCTTTTATAAGTAAAGAACCTGAACCACAAGTTGGGTCATAAATTCTATCTCCCTCACTTGCTTCTACTAGTTTTGCAAGAAGAGTAGATACAGCACTAGGTGTGAAAAACTCTCCCCCTTTCTTACCTGCATCACCAGCAAAATGAGATATAAGATACTCGTAACTATCTCCTATCACATCATTACCACTAAGCATGCTCGGTCTTAAATCAAGTCTAATATCACTAAAATCTTCTAGTAGATGTTTAAGTATTTTATTTCGCTCTTTTGTTCTTCCAAGCATAGTTTCACTATTGAAATCTACATTTCTAAAAACACCTTCGAGTTTTTCTTTATTGTCCTCTTCTATTCTCTCCAAGACTTTGTTTATCTCTTCCCCAAGGTTCTCTGCCTCTTTTTGTTTTAGTAGATATTCAAATGTACATTTTTCATCAAGTTTAAATTTCTCACGACTTAAACTTTTTTGGATTCTATCTTGATTGTCTCCATGTTTAGCTTTTAACTCTTCAAGTTTTTCTCTATAAAAATCTGATAAATATTTAACAAACAACATAGTAAGAACATAATCTTTATACTGAGAACTATCCATCTTACCTCTAAATGTATCACATGCTTTCCACACTATACCGTTGATTGTTTCTTGACTTGTTTTGCTCATTTGATTGCTCCATTTTTTAATATATTGTTAAATACTTCTGCATAGTATTTTTCTTTTTGATTTTTCAACTCTTCAAGTAAGTCTATCTCTTTATTTGTTAAGTCTAAAAACTTCACTATCTTTTTTTGCTCTTCTAAAGATGGAAGTTTTATCTCTAAATCTTCTAACTCTTTAGTTTTAATCATATTTATAGCCGTACCAGTTATAGAACTTTTTAATGCTCTTTTGGCAGTTGTTGAATTTAAATAATATGTTAGAAATTTACTATCAACACTATCACTATCTACTCTTACAGTAGCAACAAGTGATGGTATAAGTAAATTAATATTATCCTCATCTATCAAAACTGCAATATTAGGTTCTCTTAGTCTTACTAAGATATCGTTATACTGAGTTAAATAGTTTTTATTGATTTGTTCTTTTGATGTAAAATTATCTAAATACTTAACAGATAAACAACCATTACGATTAAAAGACTTTAAGGTGACTGCTTTATAAGAGTAAGTGTCTCCATCAACAGCAGAAGCTTTTTTTCTTGCAGTTACAAGTCCAGTTCTAAGATTTGATATATCTTTTAACTTCAATTCTCAATCCTTTAAATTGTATATAGTGAAATAATACAGTAATTTACAATAATAAACAAGTGTATATTGCTATGTAATACAATTATTTACTTTCTATTTACTTTCTTAAACTACAATTTTTGAATGGGTGCGAACGATTGTTTATACCGGAGGTTTAAAACAATCATAATTAACAATACAAAAAAGCTATTAGCAAAAATAGCAAAAATAAAATTGAACTCAGCATTTATTGCTGAATAGTGTCAAATTAAAATAACACATATTATAAAGATATGATTGCAAATATATCTCTTTATGTTGTTGGATTGATAAAGATTAGGTTGCGCAACCAAACTGAGTGAAAGCTTAGACATGCATAAGGAAAACACAAGAAAATATAGAAAAATTATTAATTGTGATATAGAAATTAAATTTCATAATATCACAGGATATAATATAACCTTAGCACATAATAAATTTATTATAAAGTGAGTTGATCACTCACTGATTTTAAAATATTTTGTGACTTTTTCTATTAGGATTTTTACTCATATGAGTGAATTTACTAATCATGCCATAAACTTTTTTATCAAGTTCACGAAAATTTTTAAAAGAATAAAGATTTCTGATGTTTCATCTAAGAATCTTTTAACTGAAGAAGAATTTGCACTATATATTGGACGCAGTCCAGGTTGGGTGTATGACCGTTTACGAAAAAAAGGAGTACTCATGGAACATAAACACTATTTTGATGTTTGTGGTGTGATTTTATACCTTAGAGAACAAATTGAGCAGGACATTATTTCTTGCTCATTAAATCTCAAAAAATAAAATAGCTCACCCAAAATACCTCCAATCACATAAATGTCTAGTAGTATTACTACTGGATATTTCTACAATAAGCATTAAGTAATCAAGCATCAATTTTCTAAGATAAACTTTATTATTTTGCAGCTAGTTTTAATATTCTGGAGTGAGGAGAGAGAAAGAGACTGTAGCAAGGGCTAGTAATTACTCAAAAAATTGAGTAGATTTCTCCACTCTCGATTTTTCACATACTAAACATATGTTATAATTCTGTCGTTTCGATCGGTCGGTCGATTAGTCTCTTCGCCTTTTTCATGCTAAGCGTGAGTATACCATCAACTGTCGGTTGTGCTGTACAGTTTGTTCCATGTCTAATATGTGAGAGTTTTAGGTTTAGGTCAGTATAAGAAGGTGTAGAGAGCATAGTGTCTACCACAGCGCCCATCTATAACTAAGTTCTTCTTAGCTATATCAATCTGCATGTA
>JAMOPZ010000378.1 GCA_027064245.1 Campylobacterales bacterium | reverse complement strand
AGTTACAAAGATAGTTACAAAAATAGTAGAAAAACCAATTTTAGCAAAAATTGATAGAACTAATTATAAAGTATATAGATGTAATAAAATGGAAAATATAGTTTATCCTTCAAAAAGTTGTTTAAAAACATTAAAAAAATTTGTTGATACAAATAAAGATGCAAAACTATTCGAAGTAATAGGAGTGTATGATACACAAGGCTTTGAAACATTAGATAACTTAAAAAATGTTCATAATCAAAATAGAATAGAAAAAATTACACATTTTGCTCAAATAGGACTAGCACAAAAAAGGGTAAGTGAAGCAGTTTGGGAACTAAAAGATATGGTACCAAAAGATGTAGCAATACAAGTTGTAAACTATAGTGTAGAATCAAAAACAGAAAAAGGGTTTATTGTACGAGCTTATAAATAGATGATATATGATATAGCTATATTAGGAGCTGGAGCTAGTGGTCTTATGGCTGCTAGTTTTTTAAAAGATAGATCAGTTTGTATTATAGATAGCAATAGTTATATAGGTGCAAAGATTAAAGTAAGTGGTGGAGCAAAATGTAATATCACCAATAAATATATGAATTCATCTTATTATTTAGGTGATCAAGATCTTATCCAATCTACACTAAAAAACTTTTCACAAAAAGAGCTTTTAAATTTTTTAAATCAAAATAGTATTTATCCAAAATTAGATGAAAAAATAGTAAAAGGAACTTTTTTTTGTGCTAGTAGTAAAGATGTAAATGATATGTTTAAAAAACTTACATATCATTGTAAATATAAATTAAATACAAATATTTTAGATATAGAGTATAAAGATAATTTATTTAAGATTATCACTTCAAAAGGTTCTATTATCGCAAAAAAAGTGATAGTTGCTACTGGTGGATTATCATATAGCTCTTTAGGAGCTAGTGATATAGGATATAAAATAGCACAAAAATTTGGACATACTATAAAACGGTGCGATCCAGCTCTTGTAGGCTTTACAGTACAAAAAGATCAATTTTGGTTTAAAAAATTAAGTGGATTATCACTGGATGTTGCGATAAAAGTAGATAATAAAACTATAGAGGGTAAAATGCTTTTTACCCATAAAGGTTGTAGTGGACCAGCTATACTTACTAGCTCTTTATATTGGAGTAGGGGGTCTTTTAGTATAGATTTTTCTCCATATAAAAATAGTTATTTACCTAAAAGATTTAGACAAGCTATTAAAGAGATATCAAATTTTGATATACACAATTATACCATGTCTCCTGCAGGTACCTTTGGATTTAGTAAAGCAGAAGTTACAAAAGGTGGTGTAGCAACAAATGAGATATCTAAAACTTTTGAAAGTAAATTGCAAAAGAATTTGTATTTTATAGGTGAAGTTTTAGATATCACAGGGCAATTAGGCGGCTATAATTTTCAATGGTGTTTTAGTAGTGCTGTAACTTGTGCAAAAGTAATATAAAACATTATTTTGGCAATATTATTATAAAATTTGCACCATGATAACTATTGTTTTCATAAGTGTATGTTTCATTTTGTGCTGTTATATAACCTTTTAGGCTATCTACTATGATCTGATGTGTCATATAAAGACCTAGTCCTGTAC
>JAMOPZ010000377.1 GCA_027064245.1 Campylobacterales bacterium | reverse complement strand
GGTTTTATCGAAGAGGATGAAGTGAAAATTAGTACAAAAATACTCGATAATATTACTAGCGTTTTAAATGAAGTAAAAAAAATTAGAGGCAAAGAAGAAGCTGTAGAAAATGCTTTAAAAGTATATGTGAGAAAATAGAATATTCCTGAATCATTAGGAATAAAGACTATCTTCCAAATAGCCATTTAACAGTCTATCAGCAGTTTCAAGGGTTGTTTTTGCATATCTCTTTGTTACTGCTGTTGAACTATGACCAAGAACTTTGCCAATATTTTCCAAACTTTCACCATTGTTGACAAGTGTATTTCCAAGTAAATGTCTGGTATCATGTATACGCATATGTTCAATCCCTGCATTTTTGACAACTTGTTCCCAATGATGGCGAAATGTATTTTTTGTTACATGTTTAGTAGATTTCCCTTTAAAGATATATCCTGTTTTTCTTGGATCATATTCTTCTAAAAAAGTCTGTAATGGTTTTAATAAGGGATACTCTTGTCTTCTTCTAATTTTTGAATAAACATCTTCAATAGTATAAGTCATTTGCGAAAAATGAATATTTTGCCATTGTAATGTCAACACTTCATTTAAACGCCTACCAAAGTATAAAAAAAGCATTATACCTCTATATTTTTGATATGGATATTCTAAAATCGCTTTATATAAATCTGCCCTTTTATCATCAGAAAGTTCAAAGTTTACACTATTATCAAAAGATGGTATTGTAACTTTCACTGCAGCATTAACTTGTATAATTTCTAAATCAATTGCATAATTAAATAAAGGTCTTAAAATTTGCTTGATAGATTGTGCCGTTCGTGGCTTTTTACCATCTTTTAGCATTTTATTTACAATTTTTTGTATGTCAGATGTCTTAATATTTTGTATCGGAACATCACCTAATATTTTTTTAATCCATTTATTATAGGTTGCTTCCATATTGTAAATAGTTTTATATGATAATGTTTTTGATTTTAACTCTTTATATTCTATAAATATATCATGCAGAGATACAAAATGCTTTTTTTCAAGTATTCCATTCTCTTCTAATTCTTCTCGAAGATCTATGCGCTTTGAAATTGCTTTTTTAACTGCTTGCAAGCCTGTTATATCATGATATTTAACTGTTTTTTTGATCTGTTTATTTCTATAATAAAATTTTATAACAATTGCAATGAAAGTATAATCAATTTTTTTTAAGTCACTACGACCAAGTTGTTTTTTTGAAAAAATAGATTCACTATCTTTATAATAAAGTCCTGTTGTGTCTAAACCATCTATAATAATTTTAATTAATTTATCTTGTAATGCCATGATGAAGAAATTTTAGCACAATAAACTTAGGGTATGGTTTAGGGTACGGTTTGGGTACTGTTTTAGATACTATTTGAAATAATTTCATATATATTCATCATACAAAAATATCCAATAAACCCCTATTTTATGCACTTTAAACAATTACATATAAGTCAGTATATAAACTATAGACTAGACTTAGGATCTGGTGCCGCAAGGTGTGGAGGTTCAAGTCCTCTCGTCCGCACCATCCCTTAATTACGGGACTTCAAGAGATTTAACTCTTACTTTAAGAAAACTCAAAAA
>JAMOPZ010000376.1 GCA_027064245.1 Campylobacterales bacterium | reverse complement strand
CGAATCTTTTGTCAACTTGCTCGAATCTTTTGTCAACTTGCTCAAATCTTTTGTCCATATTGTGTTGCAGCATATCAAGTCGTTTATCAACCTGTTCAAACCTCTTGTTCATATCTATTCGTAATTGTTTTATCTCATTTAAAATCATATCTGTTTTATCTGCAAATACAAATGAATTTAAAAATAACAATATAAAAAATACCTTTTTCATAATAACTCCTAGTATTTTATTTTACAGATATTATATCAAAATATTTATTCAAAATATATAAACTCATAATCTCAATTATATCCCTTACTGCTCATACATTCGTATCCACTCATTTGGTTTAAAAACTTTATTTTCCATAAAATAACCTATATAAAATTTATATGTTCTATTTTTGGATTTTTTAAATCCCACAGATAATTATTGATCTGATGATGCCTACAATTTGGTTGGCAAGAGTTTTTTTCTATACAATTATTAATATAATCTATACTATATTTTTTTTGTGTAGAATTCCAAATATCTTTAAAACTATTTTCAAAAATATTTCCCATAATAGTTTTTTTATCATATTGATGTGAAAAACAACTAAATACATCTCCATTTTCATCAATAAAAACTATAAATTCTAATCCATAGCACTTAGTATAAACTCTTTGTGATGTAAGGTTTGTAGTACTTCTTACTATAAAATTAAACTTTTCATCACAAAGTTTATTAGCTTCATTAGATAAGTTTTCTATAAAACTATCTTCTATTTGTTCTTTTACTTCAAAATCATTATGTGAATGGTCATAAAAATGTTTTACACTAAAATAATCAACTCCTAAAGATTTTAACATCTTTCCATGTTCTAAAGCAAAATCTTTATTTTCAGGTATCAGTACAAACTGAGTACCAATGGTAATATTGCTATTTAATTTATCTTTAGTAGTTTTTAGTTTTTTTATATTTTCTATAACTTTTTTAAAATCACTTTGATTCGTTTGATGTACATATGCATAATTTTGATCGCTTCCTGCATTAAAAGAGAATCTTATCCAAGTAAGATTTTTTGCAAGTATTTCAAAATGCTCATCTTTTAGTAATGCACCATTGGTACTAAGTGCTACATCTACGCTTAAGCTTTTTGCTAAACTTATAGCTTCTATTGTATCTACATGTAAAGTCGGCTCGCCATTACCTGCAAAAACTATAGATTTTACACCTATATTAGCTAACTCTTTTACAAGTTCTAACATCTTACCTTTTTTAAACTTTCCTTCATGCCCTAAATAGTTATAGTGACAAAATAGACACTTATGATTACAAATACCAGTAGGAGATATCTCTACATAAATAGGTGCTTTAAGTTTACCTTCAAACATATCATTTATCTCTTTGTAATGATAGTTTATCTTATGTCCATCTAAAAAATTATCTTTTTTCATCTATTTTATACCTTTTAAAATATCTTTTATCTTTATATTATTCATATCTTTATCTTTTGCATTTAAAACTACACTATTTTTATGAAAACAAACCTCATTTGAACTTGTAGGTCCAAAAAGTGCTATTACTTTTTTATTTAAAGCAAGGGCTAAGTGAAGTCCTAAACTATCTTGAGTAACTATAGTTTTACATGAATTTATCCAATCTATATATTCATATATACTATTAAGTCCCTCTTGCCAAGAGTATGAAATATTATTTTTATCAAGCTTTTTTGTTAATTTTTTCCATTTTTTTATAGGCATTGCTTTTTGAGGCCATTTTTTACCAACTTGATAATTTAATCCTACATCATAAATCTCTTTTGTTTTAGGTATATATCCTAAGCTATAATTTTGCTTTTTCCACTTTAATCCTAGAAGTTCTATTAAAGATTTTTGCCAACAATTGCTACTAGTATTTCCTATACTTTTTTGATTTATATAGTCTATTAACTTTAAACTTTGTTCATATCCATCATAATTTCCTGTTTGATTATCAAATCTAAAGCCATATTTATTCCAAGCCTCTATCTTATCACTTAATGCACAAAGACCTGATACTTTTTCAAGATTTATCACTATATCAAATTTTTCACTTAATAATTGAAAAGGTACAAAATCATCCCAAATAAGTAATCTATCTATAAATTTATTATTATAAACAAGTGGTTCTGCCTCTTGTGATACAAGCCAAGATATATGAGAATTATTATACTTATCTTTTAATGCACTTAAAATTGGTGTAGTTCTAAGTACATCACCTAAACTTACATATTTACCAATTTCTGGATCTAAAGTTTCAGAATAGCCTAACTTTATAATAAGTATTTTTATCTGTTTCATATATTTATATATCTTTTATATCTATGATATCAACTGAAGTATGTCCGTATTGTTGAAATCTGTTTGTTTTTACTTTTACATCACAAGGATTACAATCACCATAATAGTTACAATCTCTATAGATATCTATTAGATCTGTAGAAAAATCATCATCTAATATATTTGCATAAGGATCTCTTCCATTGTATAGATCACTATGACATTTAAAAACATAACCATTTGGATCTACTAAAAGTTCTGTTGTTTTACATTTACAAGACTTTAGTTTAGATCCCATTACGGAACCATCATATTTAAAAGTTCCATATATTTTTCCATTAAATTCACCTAAGAACTCTTTAGTTCTAAAGTCAATTCCAAGATTTAGACATCTATCTCTTACTTCAAATATATGTTTATTTAATTTTTCATCTGGAAGTTCTATTCCAAAAAGACCCACTCTAAATCCTGCATTTTCCATCTTTTGTGTTTTATATATAAGATCTTCTATATCATTTTGTCCTGGATGGTAGCTTACTCGAATTGAAGCATATGGTGCATCTCTTGTAAATCTTTGTGTTGGAACTTCGCTTATAAATTTATCTACATCAAACATCATATTGGTAAGCAGATCCATTTTTATCTCTGGTTTTACCTCTTTAGCAAATATATTAAAGCCTTTTAAAAGTGTAGGTTCACCACCTTGTAAGCTTAAAGGCAAATCATCTCTAAGTTCTAATTTATTTGCAGCTTCTATCCAATCTTTATAACTAAACTCTTTTCTTTTTGCTTGTTTATATCTACTTCCACTATTATGCAAATTTATACAATAACTACAGTTTAAATTACACCCTAGAGTTAAAAAAAATGCCACATAGTTATGATGATTTTTTAGTTTAATCATTTTTTTACCTTTTTTTAAATTTCATAGTTCTATCTATCAATACTATTTTTTGCTTTATTATACTAGTTATTAAATTAATTTTAGATTTAAGAAAATTTCAATACTATACTAGTAAAAATTAATTGCATTGTAAATATAATAGCAGATACCTTAAAAGCAGTACCTCCTGTTTTAATAATAGTACCAAAATGTATCATAAGTCCAATAGCAGACATAGCAATTAAAGCTATATAATGACTTGATATTGATATAAAATGTTCTATCTCTTTTGATAATATTTCAAATGAGGCAAAAGTAGAAAATAATAAAAACCATAATATAAAAGTTGGAAATGGTACTTTTGTATTTTCCTTTATAATTTCATTTTTTTTACTCTCTTGTTTTGCAAGATATATCAATATAAATACAACAGGAGCTATCATAAGTACTCTTCCCATTTTAACTACAGTTGCATAGTGTCCTGCTTCATTAGATATACTAAAACCAGCAGCAACTGCTTGTCCTACTGCTTGAAGAGTATTACCTACTAAAATACCACCTTGTATATCATTAAAACCTAATTGAGTAGCTAAAAAAGGAACTAAAAATATACCAATAGTTCCCATAAGATTTACAAGAACTATACTTATTGCTATATCATTATTATTTACTTTGGCTATGCCTGATGTAGCTGCAATAGCAGAGCTTCCACATACTGCATTTCCAATACCTAACATTAATGAAAGTTTTTTATTTAAACCAAAAAATTTACCTATAATTATCCCCATAAATATAGTAAATCCCATAGCTATAATAATAAGAAAAAGAGTTGTAAAACCTAAGCTTGCTAACATTGTAAAATTAAGATTTATCCCCATTAAAGCAATAGCAAACATCAAAAGATCTTTTTCTGCAAATTTTATACCACTTTTATATTGTGAATCTTTACCATGAAACTTATTGTAAAATATATTTCCAACTAATAATCCCAATAAAATAGCAGTAGTTGCTGTATTAAAATGTATAAGTTTTGATAAAAATATTGCCATAATAGCCACTGCAATACTTATTAATAAACCTTTTTGATATATTTTAAATTGTAATATTTTTTTTATCATTTTAATATTTCATGTAGTTTATTGGCATCATTCATCCATGTTGTCATCTTATCATATTCTTCATTGTTTATCATATCTTTTATAAGCTTCATCTCTTTATCAAATTTATCTAAAGAGTCTAGCATATTTTCTCTATTTTGTCTAAAAATATCAACCCACATATGAGATGAACTTTTTGCAATTCTACTCATATCTTTAAAACCACCACCAGCTAAAGCTGTAATATTTGCTCTATCTTCGTGTCTCATAACAGTATTGGCTAAAGCAAAAGATATTGCATGTGGAAGATGTGATATTAAACATGCATGAATATCATGTGTAGAGGAGTCCATCTGTACTATATTCATCCCTATAGTACTAAAGATATTTAATACTCTATTTTTATGTACATCATCACAAAGTTCTAGATCACATAAAACAATAGTTTTATTTTCATATAGATTATCTATAGCTGCACTTGGACCAAATTTTTCAGTTCCAGTCATGGGATGTGCAGGAATATAATTTTTTCGTATAGATTGAGGAATATTATCAACTATAAGTTTTTTTGTAGAACCAAAATCTACAATAGTAGTATTAGAGGATATATTTTGTAATTTTGGCATAAATAATACAATAGCATCTACGGGAATACAAAGAATAATTATATCTACTTTTAAAAGTGATTTTAGATCTACTATCTTATCTACAAGATTTAATTTAATCGCTTCTTCTTGATGAGATATATTATGATCGTATCCAACTATTGTATTGCAAAGATTGTATTTTTTTAGACTTAGGGCAAATGATCCACCCATAAGTCCTAAACCTACGATACCAAAATTTAATTTTTTCATATATTTTCCTTTTTAAAATTCAAATCCCCCACCACTACCTTTGTTCATACTCTCATAAACAGCTTTTATATATTCATCTCTAGTAAAACAATCTAATATTTTATTACATTTCATACAAGAATCTATATTTTTATCTTGTTGACATTGTTGTATAGTTTGTAACTGTTTATCTAAAGTTATTTGCCATCTATCTTTTGTAATCTCATTATCGTTTTGCATAATATTTTTTAACTATATCTATCTCTTTATTGCTTCCAAAAAAACATGGTGCTGTATCGTGTATATGTGTTGTTGGTACTTCTAAAAGTGATTTTTGTCCATCTATTGCATCACCTTTTGCAGTTTGAAATATTAAAGCAAATGGAAATACTTCAAAAAGTTGTCTTAATTTTCCTTTTGGTTTATCTGTTGCTCCTGGATATGAAAAAAGCCCACCACCATTTAGTAAAATATGGTGTAGATCTGGTACCATACCACCACTGTATGATAAAATATAACCATCTTTAAACATATCCTCTATCATAGCTTTATGGTGAGGATACCAACATTGTTGAGTTGACCCTGGAGAGTTTATTTTACCTGTTTGATTTAATACAAGATCTTTTATATATTTAAAGCTATTATCACTTTGAACTCTAAAAAGCTCTACTTTTTTGCCATCACATACTACCATCTCAACTCTTGGACCAAATACTACATAAACAGAAGCTATAATATTTGCTCCATTAAAATCATTTTTATATATACCATATATAGATCCAACTGCTAAGTTTACATCTACTAAACTACTTCCATCAAGTGGATCATAAGCTATAAGATATTCTCCATTATCATGAAGATATTTTATCTCATCTTGCTCTTCACTTACTATTTGTTTTATAGAAGGGACTGAAGCAAAAATATCTTCAATGATCACATCAGAAGCAATATCTAACTTTAGCTGAGTATCTCCTGTTGAGTTTTGTTGTTCGCTTTTACCTTTATCACCATGGGCTATAAGGTGTTGTATTTGTATAGAAGCTGTTTTTATAGCTTCTAATATATCATTTAAATTATCCATTTATTTTATACCTCTTTTGCATTTGATTTTATCCATGATACTATTTGATTAGTATCATTTAGATCTATTATTTGCATCTGTTGTGGGAAAAGTGATCTATCTATAGAATTATCTGTTGCTATAGTATCACTTACACTAAAATAGTCTTGATTTATATTATCTCTTTGGATACATATTCTAGGCAGTGGTAAAGTTTTTAACCCCTCTACTAGTAAAAAATCAAAATCTCCAAGTTTATTAATAACTTCAGTTATATCTGAAGGTTGTTGATTGAAAATTGTTGTTCTTTTTGACGATATCACTGCTACATTTGCTCCTGTTTGTGCAAATTTATAACTATCTTTGCCCTCTTGATCAAATATTGCTTTGTCTTTTGGATCATGTTTTACTATTGCTACATTATAACCCTCTTTTTTTAAAGCTATTGATACTTTTATTATTAAGGTTGTTTTACCGCTATTTGATGGACCTGTAAATGCTACTGCTAATTTTTTATTTGTTTTCATACGCTTATTATACCTAAAGCATTTTTAACTAAAGTTATATTTGCTTTTAATTTCTTAACTCTTGGTGCAAATTGTTCATTATGTGATATAAAATATTTTGAATTTTCTATATTTAGTATTTTTTCTTCAAAATTAACTATAGTTTGTTGTTTAATATCTTCATCACTTAATCCTAAAATTAATTGTGGTGTTTGTTTTTCTAATTTTTTGATACTATATTCTAAAATATAGCTATTGTCTATATCAATATCTAAAAATTTACAAACTTCTATATATATGTTATCTACACTTGAATTATACTGAGTATATATTGTAGCTGCAAAGTCATTTAGATATATATGATAATTCTTATAGTTTGCAAAAAACTCTTTATTTTTTTCTTCATCTAACTCTATATTATCTTTATATAGTTTATCTGTTATATGTTTTACAGATACAAAAGTAGCTTGTGAGCAATTTTGTTTTATTTGGTTTAGAAATATATCTTTAGTCATTGTATATCTTATTTTGCAAATTTTTCTAAAATTTGATCTAAGTATAGCTCAAGCTTTGGATTACTAAAGTCATCTTTAGCACTTTTACAACATCCACAAGCAGTACCAGCATCTGTGAATTTTCCTATATCTTCTATAGTTTTCGCACCTTGTTCTTCAATACAGTGTATAATTTCACCTAAGCTTACTTGTCTACATTTACACACTTGATATGAGTATGGGAACTTTGCCATTAATTTTTACCTTTTTTTAATAATTCATAAGCTTCATTTATCTCTTGAAGTTTTTTTGTAGCTTCTTCTATAATAGATTTATCTGCACCACTTCCTGTTACTATATCTGGATGATATTGTTTTACAAGTTTTCTGTATGCTTTTTTTATTGTTGTAAAATCATCACCTTGTTTTACCCCTAATATCTCATATGCTTTTTGTACACTTATAGCTTTATTATTTTGTTTTTGTGCATAGTATTGATTAAAAGCTTCTATAAGATTATTAAAATCTTTCTCTTTTATCTCTAAGGCTTGTGCTATATCTTGAGTTATCATAAACTCAGCTTCACAAAAATCATTATCAATAAAAGCTAAATTTAACAGATATTCCATCACTTTTAATCGTTTTGTATAATCTCTTTTTGTAAGAGCTAAATATTTTTGTGCTACTTCAATAGTATTTTCAAAACTCTCTTTCTCAGTTTTATATATCTGTTTTAACTTTTCTCTTACTTCAGGTGAGTTTTCAAAATGATTTGAGATATCTGTAAATGTATGACTTAAAAGTTCAGCTTCTAGTTCACATACATTGCCATCTGCTTTTGCTACTTTTGCCATCATAGATATTAAAAGTCCAGCTTCATGATCTTTTAGATCACCCTCAAATATTTGTTTACCATCTACTTTAATATTTTGAAAATCTTTGCTATTATAATCTTTATTTAAAAGATAAAACACAACACCAACTACAATAACTAACCATAATCCACTCATAATATACTACTCCATTACTAAATTACACTTATTGTACAATAAAATATTTTAAAATCAAGTAATATAATTTTTCTTTAAAATTGTTTCAGTTATACTTAAATCTTAAAAATAAATTAAAATCAAGGTTTAATAATGTATAAAAAAAATTTATTATCTACTATGGTATTATCTGCTATTTTTTTTAGTGGTTGTGGAGGTTCATCAAATGAAGGTGTTAATAATGTAGGCTCTAATTTGATTAGTGCTACAGTTATAGATGATATAAATGCATCTACTATGTTAAGTATAGTAAAAGCTAAAATCGATCCAAATGCTCTAAATGCTTTTGGATATAAGGCTATTAAAATAGTATATAAAACAAAAGGTCAAAATGATGAGGATATAAATGCATCTGGACTTTTAGTAATACCTAGTGCAACCAAAGAATATAATGACTACAGAG
>JAMOPZ010000375.1 GCA_027064245.1 Campylobacterales bacterium | reverse complement strand
TATTAAAATGAAGATAAGTACTCTTCCCAGATACCTAAACACACCAAAGAAAAAAGTTCCTTGCTGTATTCCTACCCTGGGGAGTTGCCTTTTACTTTGATTGTAAAGGTCTAGGAAAAGTGATAGAATTATATCAAAGTATTATTAAACTATACTTTAATTAATAGAATTTATAAGATCTTTTTGGGTAGTTATAAATTTTACATTTTTTACTACTTTATTATCTAAAGATATAATCATAACAGAATCTTTATGTTTATCATCTCTAAAAACAGCTGACTTTTTCTCATCTTGTATAAGCAAAACTTTATAATTACTTTTTTTAAAATCAGGTAATGCAAACATTTTATAGATAATAGATGGCATACCACTTACATCTGCTATAAAATCAATATTACGCTTTTGTAAATACTGATCATCTTGTTTTTTAAGATAAGCTTTTACTAAGTGTCCTGTAGATTTTGTAAATACAAAAATTACTTTTTTTGTTTTATTTGTTAATGAATGAGATTTATCAAATTGATCTGAAAATGTATAATCTTGTAACTTTTTCCCTACTATCACACCATCACTTACTTTACCACTTGTAATAGTAACTTGCTCTTTTTCTTCTAATTTGCTACTACATCCTACAAATAATATAGATATAGTAAGTAACATAATAACTAAAATATTATTTTTCATATATTGTTCCTTGATTTTTTATATAATATAAAAAAAGAGCCGTTAAGCTCTTTTTTTAAATAAATGACTTTTGCGATATTAACAAGAATAAGTTGTAGCAAATTCAAAAGCAGTAGGTCTTGCCTCATCTGGCCAAACTTGTCTTTCAAACTGATAGTGTTGATAAGTATCTATCATCTCTTTTGTAAATACAGGTTGTAAGAACTCATTATCAGAAATTAATCCCTCTAAAGATTCTCTTAAAGTATGAGGCATTTGAGGAATATTTTTCTCTCTAATCTCATCTAAAGATAATTCAAATAGATCTTCATCCATAGGACCTACTGGTTCAGTTTTGTTTTTAATACCATCAAGTCCAGCCATCATCATAGCTGCAAATGCAATATAAGGACAAGCAGTAGAATCTGGGAATCTCATCTCAATTCTTGTAGCTTTTTCACCTGCTCCATAAGGAATTCTACAAGCTGCTGATCTGTTTTTTGCAGAGTATGTTAAGATACTTGGTGCTTCAAATCCTGGGATCAATCTTTTATAAGAGTTTGTTGATGGGTTTGTAAAAGAAGCAACTGCAGCTGCATGTTTAAAAATACCTCCAGCATAGTGTCTAGCCATATCAGAAAGATTTCCATAATTTCCCTCTTTATAGAATAAGTTTTTACCATCTTTCCATAAACTTTGATGTACATGCATACCATTTCCGTTATCACCATAAAGTGGTTTTGGCATAAATGTAGCTGTTTTTCCATTTAAATGTGCTATCATTTTTACTACATATTTATATTTTTGTACATTATCCCCAGCAGTTATAATATCTCCAAATACAATTCCTATTTCACCTTGAGCTTGAGCAACTTCATGGTGTCCTAAGATAACTTCAAGACCAACTTGCTCTAATACTAGCATCATCTCAGCTCTTAAATCTACCATAGAATCTGTAGGTTGTACTGGAAAGTATCCACCTTTTGTTCCTGGTCTATGACCTGTATTTCCACCTTCAATATCATAGTTATTTGCCCATTCACCTTCAGTTGATTCTACTTTGTATCCAGCTTCATTTATACTATCTGTAAATTTTACATCATCAAAAATAAAAAATTCATTTTCTGGTCCAAAATATGCAGCATCTGCAACACCTATATCTTCTGCATGTTTAAGTGCTTTTTTCGCAATACTTCGTGGACATTTTGCATAAAGTTCATTTTCATAGATATCATATACATCACAAATAACAATAGCAGTACTATCTGCTGTAAATGGATCTAAAAATGCTGTTTTAACATCAGCTTTTAAAAGCATATCTGATTCATTAATTGGTTGCCATGCGTCTACACTAGATCCATCAAATGGAAAACCATTTTCTAAGTTATCAGCATTTACTGCACTCATTCTATAAGTTAAATGATGCCAAGCACCTTTTAAATCTGTAAATCTTAAATCTACAAACTCTACCTCATTTTCTTTACAATAATCAAAGAAACTATCTATATCTTTTACAAATTTTCCCATTTGTTTTCCTTTTTAAATTTAAAATCACTACATTGTAACTGATTATATGTAAAAGTTCAATAAGATAATCATATATTTTTTAATCATCTTTAATATTGTTTCTTTTTTACATAGTAAAAAAACTACTGATCGGATAGTTCTATCAATAAAGCTGTTAATACATTAATAGGTCGTGAGTTTAATTCTAATAATTTCATAGCATTACTAAAATTTTGAAGTTTTTTCTCAGATAATTTTATATTATCTTGATGTATAGTAAAAAGTAATGATTCAACAAATAATTTTGCTTCAACTTTAGTGATACGCTGATACTCTTTTAAAAAAAGATATAAACCTTTTAGATTTATCTTAGTTATATCAATATCTAATTTTTGAATATTCTTTTTTGTTTTTTGATATTCTACTTGTACTCTTGATAAAATTGTTGGTAAAATTGAATTTTTAGAAAGTGTTATAAGTAAAAAAACTACATTTTTTGGAGGTTCTTCTAGTATCTTTAAAAGTGAATTTTGAGCTTCTGTTCTAAAAGAATCACCAAGAAGACATATATACTTCGTAGTTGATGTAGCTATATAAGCCTCTTTTATAGTTTTTTGAGCTTCTAAAAGTTGAAATTCACTTTTCCCATCTTCATTTCTTATAATTCTATATGAATGAAGAGGTAAAGAAGCTATAATATTACCTAAGGCTAGTTCTAGATCATTTACTATAAATAGTGTTGATTTTTGATACATATCTACTTTGATACATCTATTTGAGCATATAATGCTGCACTTATTGTTTTATCAAACAATCTATACATTTGCAATAACTTCATATCAAGCGATTCATCTCTTGTTTTTAGATTAAAACTATTTGGAAGATCCTCATCCATTATCCATAAAAATGGTTTTTTTGTAAATTTTGGTAAAATTGCTCTTTTATGATGACTTCTACCTATATACCAAAAAAAATATCCATTTGGAAAAGATATCTCAAGCATATCTTTTACAAGCTCAATATCACTCTCATTTTTTAAATCATCAAGATTTTTATAATATGTATTAAAATTATAAAAAGGTAATAATGGTCGTGATAATTTTTTCTTATTTATATTTGATAAAATATACTCCATAAACCATTCAAATTCATTGTCTGTAACAACAAGTACTGTTCTGCCTTTATCTAGTATATTTATGGCTGATTGAGACATCAAAGGGACCCAATCATACTTGCGCTCCTCTAACCACGATCCAAGAAGATTATCTTGTCTTATAGTATCAACTGTCCAATTTATAAACTCTTGCAACTATCTAACCTATTTATCTAAATCATATGCATCATGTAAACTTCTAACTGCTAATTCTGCATATTTTTCCTCTATAATCATAGATATTTTAATCTCACTAGTACTAATAATTCTTATATTTATATTATCTTTTGCTAAAGCAGTAAAAGCTTTAGAAGCTACTCCTGTGTGAGACTTCATACCAACACCTACTATAGATACCTTACATACAGAATCGTTATAATCTATATCTTGAGTATCTTTTTGGAATTTTTCCATAACCTTTTTAGTAGATTCAAGATCAGCTGTTGGGATTGTAAAATCTAAATTTGTTTTTCCATCATTTCCTACAGTTTGTACTATCATATCTACATTTATATTATCATCAGCAAGTGCTGTAAAAATAGAAGATGCAATTCCTGGTTTATCTGCAACACCATACATACCTACTCTTACTTGATTTCTATCTAATGCTATCCCACTAACTACTGGTTTTTCCATGATATTTTCTTCCTTTGTTATTAATGTTCCTTCAATTTCAGGTGTAAAGCTACTTCTTGAAATAAGATTAACATTTAGCTTCTTTGCCATCTCTACAGATCTATTTTGTAATACTTTTGCCCCCAAACTAGCAAGTTCTAACATCTCATCATAAGATATTTTATTTAATTTTTTTGCTTTTGGTTCAATTCTTGGATCTGTAGTATATATCCCATCTACATCTGTATATATCTCACATACATCTGCACTTAAAGCTCCTGCTAAAGCAACAGCAGTAAGATCACTACCACCTCTTCCTAATGTTGTAACCCTACTTGTATCTTTACTTATACCTTGAAAACCTGCTACTATTATCACATTGCTATTATCTAAACTATTAATTAAATTTTTTGTATCTATATGCTCAATTCTAGCATATGTATAACAATCATCAGTAGTAATACCAGCTTCTCTTCCACTCATAGATGTAGCTTTTATTTTCATATCATTTAATGCTATAGATAAAAGAGCAGAAGTTACCCTCTCCCCTGAACTTAAAAGCATATCTAACTCTTTTTTTACAGGATCATTACTAAAATGTGATGCATACTCTAAAAGCTTATTTGTCTCACCACTCATAGCTGAAACAACTGCTACAATTTTATCTCCAGCATCTATAAATTTTTTTATAATTTGTGCTACATTATCAATACGCTCTAGTGTACCTACACTAGTGCCTCCAAATTTCAATACCCTTAACATCTTAAATATAACCCTCTTTTTTAAAATATTTTAAAACTTTCTTATATACAGTTCTTTTAAAAAATGTAATATAATCTGTTAATTTTTCAGAGTTAACAAACTTATAATTACTAAATTCTGGAATTTCAGTATTTATATTTATCTTTGCACCTTTTCTTAATTTTACCAAAAAATATCGTTGCCTTTGTCCATCATAAGGAGCCATTCTATGTGCTACAACTGGAGGAAAATCATAACTTACCCATTGAGGATATTCATCTATGATATCAACTTCATCTGTACCTATTTCCTCTTTTAATTCCCTATATAATGCCTCTTTAGGTGTTTCACCCTCATCTATACCACCTTGTGGAAATTGCCAAGCATTTTCCACATCTATTCGTGAAGCTATAAAAATCTCACATTTTGCAGGATAAGATGAAGATAAAATAATTGCAGCAACATTTGGTCTATAATTTTTTTCTGTTTTATCTTCCATTTATCTACTTTACCTTATACTAATATACACTTAATATACTAAAAAAATACTTCAAAAATGCTTTGATTACTTTTTATATTTATCTTCCCATTTTTGTTCATCTTGTGTAAAATACTTTAATCTTACTTTTTTAAACTCTCTTGATGAATAAAGTGGCATATAATCTTTTGATTCTATCTCACGAGCCATCTCTTGTATTATAGCATTAGTATCTTGAGTTGTTTTACCATGTACCATTGTAAAAAGATTATAAGGCCAATTTGAGTATTTTGGTCTTAAATAACAATGACTAACAGCACTAAATGCAGCTGCAGTTTTACCAATAGCTTCTCCATTTTTTTCATCTACATCCCATACAACCATTGCATTTGCATTAAATCCAGCTTTTCTGTGATTTAAAATTGAAGCAAATCTTCTCATCATACCACTTTTGTCTAACTGATCAACTATAGTAAAAAATGTATCATAATCTATATTTAATTTTTCAATTATATGTTTAAAAGGCTCTTCTACTATATCTATATCATTTTGTAATAATTTAATAATATCCATATGTAAAGTAGTAAGATCTATTTTAATTTTCTCTTTTTTTACAACTTTCTCTTTTTTTGATTCTTTTCCTGTAGTATCTAACTTAACAGATATTTTAAATAATTTTAGAGTTGGTAATATAATATAATCATTTGCATCTGTAAGTTTTGCTAATATTTTTATTGTATCTTCAAGACCTATAATACTTTGTGGAGATACTGCACATGTAAACCAAATATTAAATTTATGATTTCTTTCATAATTATGTGAAATTCCAGGGTGAGCATTTATAATTTCTACTGCATTATCTATCTTATCTTCATCTATTTCAAATGCTACTAATGATGATTTATAACCTAAACTTTTTGTATCAAATATAGCAGATGTTTGCCTTATAATACTTTTTTCTTTTTGTTCTTGAATTATTTTTATAACTTCATCTTGTGTAGTATTTAACTCATTTGCTATTGCTTCAAATGGCTTAGCAACTAATGGAAAGTTTTTTTGTATTCTTAATAAAATTTCTTCTGTCATTATTTCTCTTTTTTATTTAATTAAATTTATTTAAAAATTATGGATGTGGTATTTTAACTTTTGAATTAAGCAAATAACCTATAGTAGCTATAAATACTAACACTATATATTCACTAGGTGTATCAAATAAAATTGGAAAATATCCTCCAAGCCATATAAGATAAACTATCCATAAAAGTATAGCACCTAAAGGTGTAGGTATACCTACAAAATATTTTGATACTTCACCCTCATCTGCATTTATATTAAACTGTATAAGTCTTCTTAATCCTGATACAATATAATATACAAATACACCAAATACTAAAATAGTATTTAAAACAAAAAGATTTTCATCAAAAATTGCAAAATATAAAAATAATGAAGGAACTATAACAAAAGATAAAAAATCAGCATATGAATCAAGTTGTATTCCAAACTCAGTAGAAAGCTGATATTTTCTTGCAATTTTACCATCTAATATATCAAAAGCACCACCCATCCAAGCAAAAAGTGCAGCTCCAAAAAACTGATGATGTGTTATAAAATATATTGCTAATATTCCTGAAGTTATATTAAAAAATGTTACAATATTGGCTAAATTAAAATGATTATTTTTATCAAATAAAAAAGTCATTATTTTTTTCTCCCATTTGCAAAATCAACTATATATTTTGCAATATCATTTAAATGAACTATATCTTTTATAGCTCCTGCTTGTATAGCTTTTGCAGGCATACCAAATACCACGCAACTCTCCTCATTTTGAGCTACAGTATATGCACCATTATCATACAACTCTTTTATACCAATAGATCCATCATCTCCCATACCTGTCATCATAACAGCCATAGCACTACTACCTGCACTATTATTTAAACTTCTAAACATAATATCAACACTAGGTTTATGACGACTTACTTTTTGAGCATCTAATAATGTAGCAATATAATCATTACCTTGCTTTTTTATCACTAAGTGTTGATTTCCTGGTGCTAAATATGCCCAGCCTGACTCTAAAATAGTATCTTGTTCCACCTCTACTACATTTACAGAAGAATGATCATTTAATCTCTGAGCAAAAGAGCTAGAAAAACCATATGGGATATGCTGTGTCATCACAATAGGAGGTAATCCATCTGGTAATTTTTTAAAAACTTGCAATAAAGATTCAACCCCACCAGTAGAAGATCCTATACCTATAATTTTAGCTCCACCAAATGATGCTGGCATTTTTGGTAATACTTCATCAGGGTGTATTTTTTTCTCAACTATACCATTTGAAAGATCTACTTTCTTTACTTGTTGTGCAACTGGCTTTATTGGTTTTGGTTTTTTCAGAGTATATTGTTTTAATAAAAAAGTAAGATTCATCAAAGTTTCTTGTACTTTAGTATGAAAACTTTGCATAGTTTCACCTAATGCTGGTTTTGGTACAAACCCAACTGCACCATCATTAAAAATATCACTACCTCTAGCACTCTCTCCAGAGATTACAACTGCAGGCATAGGATGAAGTCTCATTAAATTTCTTAAAAATGTCACACCACTCATCTTTGGCATATTCATATCAATAGTAACCAAATCTGGTTCTAATTGTTTTATTTTTTCTCTTGCATCAAAAGCATCACAAGCAGTATCTACAACTTCAAATTCATCTAAAGCATTAATGATATCTGATATCACTTTCCTCATAGAAACTGAGTCATCAATCACAAGTACGGTATACATAAATTACACTCCATTAAAAAAATTCTATCTCCATTTTTTGTGTCGATGACTGTTTTTCATCAACTGCAAAAATACCTGTTCCACTAATATATTCTGCAGTTGCAGGTTGTCTAGTAGATATCTCTCTTTGTAAAGATCTCTCTTGTGTTGCAACTTTTACAGAAGCATCACTATTATCAACATTTTTAATAAATGTTTCAAATCTATTTGCCATAAGAATTACTCTTCCTTGATTTCCTCTTGTATGATCAGATAATATTCTAAAACCCTCAGATTGACAAAAAGTATGTGCAAACTCAACATTTCTATACCCAATACTATTTGTTGTAGACCCCATATTCATAATATCAGCTCCACCTGCAATTTTAGCAGCCATATTCTCTTTTTTACAACCTAACTTATACATCTCATTTAACATTGCTTCAACAGAATACAATCCATATTTCATATCTTCATTTGCATTATTGGTTGCAGGTAATAAAAAATGATTCATCCCTTTTATTGCTAAATTTTTATCATAAAACATAATAGCAACGCAAGACCCTAACAATGTTTTAAATGCAACATTATCACCATCTGGTACTATTGCAAATTCACCACCAATAATAGTATGTGTAGGCATCCCTTTTACAACTTGTGTTATAGATGAAGTTGCAATTTTT
>JAMOPZ010000374.1 GCA_027064245.1 Campylobacterales bacterium | reverse complement strand
CTTAAAACATTTGTAGCACCTATACTACCACTACCACTTTGTTTTACATCAACACCTGCAAATTTTTTTGCAAGTATAACACCAAAAGGGATACCCCCTACAAGATAAGCCAATATAAAAAAATCAACATTTGTATTAAATAAAAAATCCATAACCATCCTTAATAAGTTAAGAATTTTAACTTGAATATGATTATAATCATATAAAAATTTGATATAATCTATAAAAAATCAAGAAAGTATTATTATGAGAACGATAGGATTGGTTGAAGCTATATCTATAGGTATAGGTGGTATGGTTGGTGGTGGTATATTTGCTGTTTTAGGTGAAGCTGTGTCTTTAGCTCATGGAGCGACTGCTGTTTCATTTTTTATAGCTGGTATAGTGGCTTTGTTAACATCTTATTCTTATGCGAAATTATCTGTTAAGTTTCAAAGTGAGGGTGGAACAGTTACCTTTATAGATAAGGCATTTGGAGATAATATACTCTCAGGTTCTATAAACCTTATGCTTTGGCTTAGTTATCTTGTGACTATATCATTATATGCAACAGCTTTCGCATCTTATGGGGCTACATTTTTTAATCAACCATCATCAATTTTGACACATATATTGATATCTGCTTCTATTGTTATACCAGCTATTATAAATTTTGTAAGTGCTTCATTTGTTGGTAAGTCTGAGACTATTATAGTAGTTATAAAACTTACATTATTGGTTGCTATTATAGTTTTTAGTATCCCTTATGTAGATACTCAAAGATTAGCATCTCAGAATTGGGGTAGTTCATTGTCTATTATAACAGCTGGTATGATTATATTTGTAGCTTATGAAGGGTTTGAGCTTATTGCAAACTCTGCAAACGATATAAAAGAACCAAATAAAAACTTACCTAGGGCTTTTTATAGTTCTGTTTTAATTGTAATCGTTTTGTATGTTTTAATATCTATTGTAACAGTTGGAAATGTATCTGAAAAAGATTTGTTAGATGCAAAAGATTATGCATTAGCTATAGCTGCAAAACCAGCACTTGGACATATTGGTTTTGTTGTTGTATCCATAGCAGCACTTTTATCTACATTTTCAGCTATAAATGCAACCATATATGGAAATGCTAGGTTAGGTTATATTATAGCTAAAGATGGTCGATTACCTAGACAACTTTTAAAAGAGAAAAATGATGTTCCTTTTATGGGTGTTGTTTATACAGTTGTATTTAGTTTGATACTAGCAAATACAATCTCTCTTAGTCAAATAGCTATCATAGCTAGTGCTGGATTTTTACTTATATTTTTTATAGTAAATATAAGTGCATATAAATTAAGAGATAAGATAAAAGCAAATGCTAATATTTTAATAGTATCTTCTGTATTTAGTTTTTTGGCTCTTTTTACTTTACTTTTTCATACATATAGTTCAAACCCTAATGCAGTAATAATTTTTTTGGCTTTTGTAATTATATCACTTTTATTTGAACTAATTTATGGTAGAATAATTAGAACACATTTTTTTAATAGAAAATATTAGCTTGTTAATGCTATAATCCCAAATTATGCAATAGAAATAAAAAATTATACTCTATCATTGCAATCAAGTGGCATTC
>JAMOPZ010000373.1 GCA_027064245.1 Campylobacterales bacterium | reverse complement strand
CTATTGTATAGCATTACAAATCAACAAGAGAATCCACTGATAAAAAAATTAAAGGAGCTGTTTTAAGATGGAAAATGAATTTGAGTATGAACTAAAAGGCAAAGAGTTAAAAGTTCTTAAAAAGATAGCAAAAGAGGAGAATAAAACCATCCAAGAGCTTTTCGATGAAATTATGATTGAGTTTGTAAATAAAAATACCAACCATATAAAAACAACAGGAGAAACAGATGATAGCATACAGACCAAATGAGTTAGTCCCATATAAGGAACTAAATGAGCACTTAGAAGAGTATATTGATAAAATCATTGATAACAAAATAAGCAAGATAGCCATAGTAGAAGATGATGCTCCTCCTCAAGTAGTTATGATATCTATAGATGAGTATGAAATGTTAAAAAAGATAACTATAAAAGAGGAGAATAAGCAATGCAAACATTAGGAGATATACAAGCAGATGATATAGCAATTACTATGATGAGTGTTCTAGCTGTATTTGCACTCTATGCACTTTACAGTACTAAAAAAGAGAAAGACCTCAATTTAAAAATTGTAGCAACTATTATGATTGTAGTTACAATATCAATGTTCTCATTTCAAAAGTATGAGTATAACAGTAATAAGAACAGAGTGCTAAACAGATTTAGTGACGGAAAGGATATTATCTGTCAATTTAATGATGATAGAGATATGGTCATATCTAAAAAAAGAGGCTATGAATTAAAAAATAAGTTTTTTATAAAAGATGAGACAGCAATTAAATTAGCAAATTGTTACTCCACAGAGTAAGACTACCAATACAGTCAAAAATACAAGTGGGTCAACTCTTCAAAAAACCCACAAATAATAAGACCTCCAAAAACACAGGAGGTCCAAAAGGATAGATATGTACTATATAACTTTAATAATGTCATTTATAATACTGCTTTCACAAGAAGCATATGGAGCAGTACTAATAGCAATCCTATTTATAGGATTTTACGAGATTGTGGTTATAAACAAAAGATATGAGTATATGAAAAAATTTATAGAGGGGTTTTTAAATGTTTGATTTAACAATAGATGATATTTCTCAAAAGAGAGATTTAGAGAAGTATGTTTTTAGTGATAACTCTTTGATAGCTTACTATGCAACTGCATTTGCAAATCATGACTTACTTTATGTTTTAATAGAGATTGGCTCAATACAGCAAAAGATAAATGTTATAGAGCATGGCTCTTCTAAACATATAAAGATGCTACTAAATGATGATAATCCAATAATTAGAGATAGAGCATTAAAAAGAGCAACTGATTTAGAGAAGAATATCTATCATGAGTATGTTAGTTCTGAAAAGATAGAAATTCTTCTTAATCCTTACTCTACAAAAATACAGTTTGATTATTTTCAAAGGGAGACGAATCCATTTGTGAGTATGGTGTATAATTTTATCCAATCAAGTGATGATCTTGCTTATTTGATGAGCAATGAGGATGTGCAGGTGGTAGTAATCTCTAGTATAGTTTTAAGTGAGGCTGAAATAATAGAAGGAAATATAGGAGGTCAAGATGAGTATTACAGTAATTGTGTTAATATTTTTAGGGATATGCTACATTAATGGTGATGATAAT
>JAMOPZ010000372.1 GCA_027064245.1 Campylobacterales bacterium | reverse complement strand
CTTTTATATCACCATCTACATTATCTTCTATATCTGCATCAAAATTTAAACTAACCATATTATACAAATATGATACATTTTTAATAGATAATACCATATTCCATTTTAGTTCAATATCTCTAGCTATTAGTGTAACTTTTTGAGATACTAAACCTATATCTTCCAAATCAATACTATTTGCTTTAAAAATAGCTTGTCTAGTAGGGATAATAGATGTTAATTCTTTTATACTATATGATATATTTTCCTCTATTACATAAGATATATCAAAATTATTATTCTCATCAAAAACTGATTTATACTCTATAGTTTTTCTTAATCTTATATCTTGAGTCACATCCACAAATGCAACAACTATATATCTCTCTTGGAAATTTCTTACATACTCCATCTCATTTACTTTTATAATAAAATGATGAGGATTATCATCCAATGATATTACAGTTTTATAAATTTGTTTTGGATTTTGTAAAATATACTCCAACCAATGAATACCCTCTATAATCTGTGTCGATATATAGTGTGGTTCATCATAAGGTTCAAAAAGTTCTGCTATATCTTTATGTTGTTCTTTAAAATTTTGAAAAGTTCCATAATGTCTAAAAAAACCCATAAATCTTTTATTTACTTGAACTATCTCTACCCCATTACTTATAAACATAATATTTGGTTGAAGATTAAAAAGATTTGATAATTTTTTTTCATTATAATCTAGTTTATCAGCTATAACCTGTAATTTTTTATTTTCTTGTGATAATCTTTGATTCTCTTGAGAAAAATAACTATTCTTTTTAGATGAATAGATCATATATAATATAAGTAAAATAGTAATACCAACCATAATAAGTAAATAATTTATTAAAGTGATATCTTTATTTAGTTGTTCATAATTTAGATCTTCAATAGATTTAAAAAGATAGATATCTGCAAAATGATCTAAAAAATTACTATATAGCTCTTTTTTTACAATAATTATATTAGATTCTTTTTCATAATATAAATTGATATTTTTAGATAAAATATTTGCTTGATCTAATAATCTTATATAATACTCATTTGCATTTTGATTTATAATATATCTATTATTGATAAATTTATGAGAATATGAATAATCCAAATTTATCTTATTTGAATATCTATTATTTAGTAAAACAATAGGCTCTATATTATAGGATTTTAATGGTTTTAATAACTCATCAAACTGTATATTTAACTGCAATGTTCCTAAAAATTGTTTATCAAATAAAGGGATAATATTGCTAATTGTTACACCATAAGGTGTAATATCATAATCCAAAGAGTAAAAAATATGATTTTTTATATAATTAAAATGTTTAGAACTACTTTTTAAAATTGGATCTGAAATACTACTATATTTTAATTTATTTAATTTATCATAAATAGTTATAGATCTATTATCTGAGTTTATATATTCTATATTAAAATCAGACTTTTGTAGTTTTTTAATTATTTTTAAACTATCGATTGTTTCATTTGATATTTGATAAGTTTTATAATATTGAGTATAAAATTGACTATCAAAAATATTTTGCATCTGTTTTTGTATCTCTATATACAAATTATTCTCAAAATCTTTTTTATACTCTTTTTT
>JAMOPZ010000371.1 GCA_027064245.1 Campylobacterales bacterium | reverse complement strand
GAGACTAGGAAGACTTACAGGATTAAATAGAGATAAATTAGAAGAGGAATTAAGACAACTTCTTGCACTTATAGAAGAGTTAGAGAGTATCTTAAAATCTGAAGATAAATTAAATGGTATTATTAGGGATGAATTAAAAGAAACTAGAGAGAAATATGCATCTCCTAGAAGAACAGCTATTGAAGATAGCTATGATGATATAGATATAGAAGATCTTATACCAAATGAACCTATGGTTGTTACAATTACACATAATGGTTATGTAAAAAGAGTATCTATTAAAGCTTATGAAGCTCAAAAAAGAGGTGGTAAAGGTAAAGTTGCTGTTACTACTCATGATGATGACTTTATAGAAAGATTTTTTGTATCTAATACTCATGATACACTTTTATTTGTAACAAACTTTGGTCAGCTTTATTGGTTAAAAGTGTATAAAATACCAGAAGCAAGTAGAACTGCAAAAGGTAAAGCAGTAGTTAATCTAATAAATCTAAAAGATGGAGAGAAAATAAAAGCAATCATCCCTACTACAGATTTTAATGAAAATAAATCTTTAGCATTTTTTACAAAAAAAGGTGTTGTAAAACGAACAGCACTAAATGAGTTTAGTAATATAAGAAGTAATGGTGTAAGAGCAATAGTTTTAGATGAAGATGATGAGTTAGTAACTGCATCTATTACTTTTGAGGCTTCTAAATATCTAATGATTTTTACAGCACTTGGTCAAGTTATAAGATTTGAGATAGGAAAAACAAGAACACAAGGTAGAAATACAAGAGGTGTAAGAGGTATTAAATTTAAAGATCCAAGTGATTATGTAGTAGATGCAGATGTAATAGAACATGAGCAACAAGAACTTTTAACCGTAAGCGAAAAAGGTGTAGGAAAAAGAACAGAAGTAGAAGCATATAGACTTACAAATAGAGCAGGATCTGGAGTAATTTCTATGAAACTATCAAACAAAACAGGTAAAACTGTTGTAGGAAATGTTATAGTAGATGTAGATCAAGATCTTATGGCATTAACTTCTATTGGAAAAATGATAAGAACAGATATGAATAAGATTAGAAAAGCTGGTAGAAATACAAGTGGAGTAACTATAGTTAATGTTGATAAGGGTGATAAAGTAGTAAGTATTGCAAAATGTCCAAAACAAAAAGAGGATGGACTTGATATTAGTGAAGCTGATGATTTAGCAAATATAGATTTACAAAATATGCTTCAAGAACAAGAACCAAAACCTGATGAACCAAATTTATTAAATTTAGAAAATAATGAGGAAGATCAGTAGATATTTTAGTTGAAAACTACAAATAAAAAAATCTTTTATATACTTATGATAATTTCCATGAGCTTATGGGGATCTTCATGGGTGGCTGCAAAAATATTAAGCAACTATATAACTGCACAAGAGCTTATATTTTATAGATATTTTATCACTACACTTACTTTAGCACCTATTTTGATATATATGCAAAAATCATTTAAAATAGATGTTAAAACTATAACTTTAGCATTTTTGGCCTCTATTTTTTTAGTAGTATATTCTATATTTTTCTTTGATGGTACAAAATATGGAACTCCTGGTTTAGGAGGTGCATTTGTAACTACACTTACGCCTATTTTGACTTTTGTATTACTTGTGTTATTTTTTCATAAAAAACTACTTAGAAAAGATATATTTGCCCTTGTTTTAGGAGCTATTGGAGTATCTACTATACTTGATATATGGTCATTTAGATTTGAAGATATTTTAGTAATATCAAATTTATATTTTATATATGCTTCATTTTCTTGGACATTTTTAACTATAACTAACTCAAAATTAAAAACTATAGATCATCTAGTATTTACATTTTATGTTTATATCTTTACTACATTTATAGGGTATTTTATAACACCTTTTCAAAGTGGAAATATTTTTAATTTTGATTATATTTTTTGGATTAATTTTTTATTAATATCTGTAGGAAGTACCACATTTGCAACATCAATTTATTTTGTAGCTATTAGTAAGCTTGGTACTAATGAAGCTAGTAGTTTTATATTTTTAGTACCATTTAATGCTATATTTTTAAGTTGGGTATTTTTAAATGAATCTATATATTTACATACTATAATTGGCACAATTTTAACCATTATTGCAGTATCTATTTTAAACAATATAAAAATAAAATATCCAAAAAAGTATAATAAGTAAAAAAACATTTTATAATAAATATAAAGATATCATATATACCAGTGCTTTGTTTACTATAATTCTAAAACCAAATTAGATGTTTATTATATTATAAATTTAATATTTTTTAGCTATAATAGTTATAAATTTATTTTAAAATAGGACTAGATATGATAATTATTCCTCAAACAAAAGGTGGTGTTGGTAAAAGTACGGTAGCTATGCAAGTAATTGCTCCATATTTATACAAAAAACATGGTAAAAAAGTAACATATATAGAGATAGATGATGAAAATAATGATTCAAAAAGCTTTACAAGAACAGAAATTGTAAATAAAAAAATGCTTCAAACAAATCATCTAACTCAATTAGATGAGATGATATTAATAGATGATAATCATGAAATTATAGTAGATGTAGGTGGAAATAAAACATCAACATTAGTATTAAATGAGATAGCAAAAGTTGGAACATTTGGTAATGTGAAATGGATAGTACCTATGGGTGATGGGGAACTTGATGGAAAAAATGCAATAGCAACTATGAAAAAACTTAGAAAAATAGAAAGTAACTCTACTGATAATCTATTTTTTGCACTTAATCGTGCTATATCTATAGAGCCTGATTATTTAGAAGAGCAATATGTAAACTTTTTCGGCCATAAATATTTAGGAAGTGATAGTACTATTACTGATTTTGTACAAGATCCAAAATATTTTGCAGTAAAAAATGATAAAATAATCACAATGAGTAGATATCTTGGAAGTACGGTTTGGGAGATGGCTCATAATAATACCGATTTTGCAAAAAAAGCTATGGATGCAAAAAATAGTGGTGATATGGAAGCTGCTAGAAAATTTCTATTTTTTAGGCGACTTCAAACAGAAGCTAAAGATTATGTTTTAGGAACTTTAAATGGTATTTTTTGTTCACTTGATAAATGGATTGATATAGAATAATGAGTGATATTAGTTTCAAGCAAGCAAAAGAGCTAACTCAAAGGCTTGAACTTGTAGAAATTACACTTCAAGATACATTAGATAAAATAAATAGTGCATCTGTAAATTTTAATAATAGTTTAAATAAACAGAAAAAAATTTTACACTATATTCCAATACAAGACAATAAATTAACAATTATGAAGCTTATTGTAGCTTTAAATATAGGTTTTGTAATAGGACTTTTAGTGGCAAAATATGTAATATAAGGTAAAAAATGGCAGAAAAAAATAGAGATAATCAAGATAATATTATAAAAATGTTTAATGATATTGCTAAAACTTATGATTTAGCTAATAGAATTTTAAGCATGGGTATTGATAAACTTTGGAGAAAAAAAGCTTGTAATATGGCTTTTGATTTCTATGGTAAAAGAAAATTAGATTTAGTAGTAGATGTAGCTTGTGGTACAGGAGATCTTATGATAGATTGGGAGTATGTTGGAGCAAACAAAGGTATCTCTATATCAAATATTGTAGGTATTGACCCTAGTGTTGGTATGATGGAGGTTGGTAAAACTAAGATACCTCATAGAACTTTTATAGAAGCTACTGCATCATCAATACCACTAGATAGTAATAGTGCTGATTTTATATCTATCTCTTATGGTATTAGAAATGTAGTAGATAGAGTAGATGGACTAAAAGAGTTTTCAAGAGTACTTAAAAAAGGTGGATTATGTATAATTTTAGAATTTACTAAAAATAATAAGAAAAATTTTTCAAGTAAATTAACAAAATTTTATATGAATAATCTTATGCCACACATTGGAGGACTCGTATCAAAAAATAAAGATGCATATACATATCTTCCAAACTCTATAGAAAATTTTATAACATCAAAACAACTATGTGATGAGTTAAAAAGTGTAGGTCTTGAACCTATTTTTGTAAAAGGGTATAGCTTAGATATGAGTACAACTTTTATAGCTAGAAAAATATAATTCAATTTCTTTTAACACAATATTTAGTATAATAATTATAACTTAAATTTAAGGAAATCAGATAATGAAATATGGCGAAAAAGAGATAATAGAGTTTGATATCAACAAAGAGGAAAATTTTTGGGCAAATAATCACGAGAAAGATTATACTATAGATATAGAGCTTCCTGAGTTTGTAGCTTTATGTCCTAGAAGTGGTTATCCTGATTTTGCTACAATAAAACTTCAATATGTACCAGATACCAAAGTAATAGAACTAAAAGCTTTAAAGTTATATATAAACTCTTTTTTACATAAGTATATATCACATGAAGATAGTGCAAATGAGATATATGATACTTTGTATACTAAATTACAACCAAAAAAGATGAAATTAATTGCAGATTTTAATCCAAGAGGAAATGTACATACTGTTATTACAATAGATAGTGAAGATAATAAATAGGATAAGCAATATATGAAATTAGTATCTAGCAAAGAAGCTGCTGCAATTTTAGGTTTATCATTGCAAGGTATTCATTATCGTATAAAAAAGGGGCAACTTAAATCTGAAAAAAAAGATGGAAAGATTTTTGTTTATATTGATGAAAAAGATACTAAAATCTCAAAAGAGGTATTAAACAATTTTCAACCATCTGTTGTAGATAATCAAAAAGCTCTTATACAATCAAAAGATGACCAAATAGCTCTTTTACAAAAGACTATAAAACTTATGAGAAAACAATACAAAAATGAGATAGTAAGATTAGAACAAAATCAAGATAAAATTTTTACTATTTTTCAAAGTGAGGTGGATCTTTTAAAAAGTGCATTTAATGAGATGAAAACAATATATCAAATTGAAAATAAACCAAAGTTAGAAACTAAATCAAATATAAAATCTTCTATATATTTCACTATAAAAGATTTTTTTCTATATATGCAAGATCATAATAAAACAAATAAAGAGATAAAACAGATAATTATAGATAAGATTAAATTAGGAGATAAAAGATTTATTTACGATAAAAATAAAAATAAATTAACTATACTAAAAGATAAATTTTTAGATATTATATAATAAGTAAAAAAATGTATTGTATGTTGCTCTTATAAAATACTTATTTAATTTTTATCAGATATAATAAGATATAAATTATTTAGGAGTGCTTAATCTTTGAAAACTTTAATCAATAAACTAGACTTAACATCTTATATAGGTGATTTACAATCATATTTTGCAAGACAAAAAGATATTATTTTACAAGGTGATATCCATATTCATTATAAGATTATAAAAAATCTTCAAAATTATGAGCTAAAACAACCTCAAGAGATAGAAAATCTTGATAGTGCTTTAAATTATCTTAGTAAACAAGGTATTATAAAACTAGATGAAATATATGAGTTTGTAAAGATAATAGGGTATTTTTATTATCTTAAGAAATTTGATTTTAGTGATACTCTTGAAGCTTGGATATCTAAGATACTAATCCCTACAGAATTAGATAGTATAATAGAAGCTTTTGATACAAAAGGTGAATTAAAAAGTGGTTTTGATGAAGATCTAGATAGAGTTAATAATAATTTATATCAAAATAGAGATAGTATAAAACAAAAACTATATAGTGTTATAAATAATAAAAATCTTCAACCATATTTAGTAGATCATCAAGTACATTTAGTACATGGTGAACAAACACTACTTGTACGAGGTGGTTTTAACCATACCTTAAAAGCAAAAGTTTTAGATAGAAGTAGTGGTGGGTTTTTTTATGTACTTCCCCATAGTGTAGGAGAACTAAAACAACGACAAGCAGATCTTCAAAATATAAAAGATGATGTGATATATAAAATATCAAAAACTTTTAGCTCTATTTTAACCAGGCATCTAAAATTTTTAAAGTTTATTAATAAAGAGTTTGATAGATTTGACCATTACTATGCAAGAATAGAGTTTGCAAAACAAGAGGATAAGAACTTTATACTACCAAAATCAAATACAAAGCTAAATAAACTTGTAGATTTTAAACATCCAGCACTTAAAGATCCAAAAAGTATAACTGTAGATTTTTCAAAAAAAGTTATTATGATCACAGGGGTAAATGCAGGTGGTAAAACTATGCTTTTAAAATCTATTTTAAGTGCTGTGTTTATGTCTAAATATCTTATACCATTTAAATGTCATACAAATACAACATTAGGACACTTTAAAAATATAAGTGCAATATTAGATGATCCTCAAAGTGTAAAAAATGATATATCTACTTTTGCAGGACGAATGGTACAATTTAGTAAACTTTTTGCAAAAGATAATGCAATTGTTGGAGTTGATGAGATAGAACTAGGAACTGATAGTGATGAGGCTGCTAGTTTATTTAAAGTGATTATTGAGGAGTTGATACAAAAAAATATTAAGATTGTTATAACAACTCACCATAAAAGACTTGCAGCACTTTTAGCTGCAAATAATAATGTAGATTTAATAGCTGCACTTTATGATGAAGAAAATAGAAAGCCAACATATAGTTTTTTACAAGGTACTATTGGAAAAAGTTATGCATTTGAAACTGCTTTAAGATATCATATACCACAAGGTGTTGTACAAAAAGCAAAAATAGTTTATGGTGAAGATAAAGATAGATTAAATGAACTAATAGAGCGAAGTAGTGAACTAGAAAAAGAGTATTTACAAAAAATAGAACTTTTAGATACTAAGATCAAAAAAGTAGAAAAACAAGAACGAAATTTAAAAGAACAAAAAGAAAATATTGATAAAAATCTTTTTAAACAAAAAGATAATTTAGAAAAAGAGTATAAAGAGGCTATCCAAGAGGTGAAAAAAGCTATTAAATTAAACGATACAAAAGAGCAACATAAAATTTTAAATATAGCAAATAAAAAGAAACAAGATATTAAGGTTGTAAAACAAAAAGAGACAATAAACTTTAAAGTTGGAGATAGAGTAAAATATAATTCAACAAAAGGTGTATTACAATCTATAAAAGGTAAAAAAGCTATGGTTCTTACAGATGATGGACTAAAACTGCATATTGCATTATCTGCACTAAGTAGAAGTGGAAATATACCAAAACCAAAACCAAAAAATATATCTGTAAATATACAAAAACCTCAATCTGGTAGTATAAAATTAGATCTGCATGGTCAAAGAGCCGATGAAGCTATAGAAAATCTTGATAAATTTATATCAGATGCATTAATTGCTGGATTTGATGAAGTGTTAGTGTATCATGGAATAGGTACTGGAAAATTATCTTATGCAGTTAGAAAATTTTTAGAAACACACCCAAGAGTAGTAAGCTTCAATGATGCAAGTGCCAAAGAGGGTGGCTATGGAGCTAAAGTTATAAAGTTATAATTTGGTACAATAATATATGCAATTAACACAAGAACAACAAGATATTTTACAAGCAGTAAAACAGTATAAAGTGATCAAAATAAATGCATTTGCAGGTACTGGTAAAACCACCACTTTAAAGTTAATTGCAAATGAATTTAAAAAAAGTAAAATACTATATCTGGCTTTTAATACTAGTATCAAAAATGAAGCATCAGGGGTATTTCCTAATAATACTTATATTAAAACAACACATGGCTTGGCATTTGCAGGTATAAAAAAACATACCTCTATAAATTTAAATAATCTTGGATATTATAGAGCTATAGATATATCAAAAGAGTTTAGTATAACATACAATCAAGCAATATCTGCATTGAAAATATTTGATAATTTTTGTAATAATATTCAAGATGATATTTCAAAAGATGATTTAGAGCATAAAACAGCTAGAAATATCTTTAATTTTATGATATTAGGAAAGCTTAAGCCTACTCATAATTTTTATCTAAAATATTATTATTTACTTTTAAAAAAAGAGCAAATAAAACAATATAAATATGATATTATACTTTTAGATGAAGCACAAGATACAAATGAGGTGACTTTAGGTATTTTTGATGCATTGGAATCACAAACTAAAATATATGTAGGGGATCAACACCAACAAATTTATTCTTTTAGGGGTAGTAAAAATGCATTAGAAAAGATAAAAGCTAGTAAAACTTTATATCTGTCTTATAGTTTTAGATTTGATGAAGATATAGCTTTTTTTGCAAATAAACTATTAGAAAATTTTAAAAACGAATCTGTAAAAATCAAATCAAAAGTATCTTACAATGATACTATCTTAACACACTGCTATATATCAAGAACAAATGCAACATTAATAGCTACTATTGCACAAAGAATAAAATTAAGAAAACCTTTTGTTACTATAAGAGATCCAAATGAAATTTTTAGTTTAACTTTAGAAGTTTATCATCTTTTATATGGTTCAATTCAAGATATTAAAAAATTTAAATTTTTAAAAGAGTTTAAAGATGAAGATGACTTAAGTGATTATGCAAAAGATGTAGAGGATTATGAACTAAAATCAGCTATAAAAGTAGTTCATGAATATAAAGATCAAATATTTGAATTTAAAGATATTAGTGATAAGTTTTATAAAGCTTGGGCAAATAGATCTTTAAATCATTTTGATAAAAGATTAAATGAGATACTATTTTTAACAACAGCCCATACATCAAAAG
>JAMOPZ010000370.1 GCA_027064245.1 Campylobacterales bacterium | reverse complement strand
AAATGCTCTTGTAACATCACCTTTTGGATCAGCACCGATTGTAAGTTTTAATCCCTCTAGCAAAGGTTCTGTTTCAACAAATCTCTTATGCGAAAATTTAGTGTCAGTTGAAACTGCCAAAATATCAACGCCAAGCTCTTGAAATTCATCATATTTTGCATTCATTGCTGCAATCTCAGTCGGACATACAAATGTGAAATCTGCTGGATAAAAGCAAACTACATGCCATTTTCCCTTATAATCCTCACTGCTTACTGTTGTAAAGTGACCTGTTTTTGCGTCATACGCATCCATTTTAAATTCTGGTGTTTTTTGTAATACCATTGATGAACTCATTTTTTCTGTCTCCTTGTTATTGTTATTATTTTTTTCTTGTTCTTTTACAGGAACAATGCTATCTGAATCACATGCCATATTTTACCCCTTTTAATGATAATCTTTCGCAACAAAGAAATTATAGTAAATAACTACTTAAAATAATATTAATTACTTGCAAAAAATTACTATTTATGCTATTATTATAATTAAATAATGGACCTCTTGTAAGTCTATAAGGGGTTATACAAAATGTCTAATAAAGAAGGTAAAATTTGTCGCATATAGATTTATTAAAGAGTCATAAACTAAAAGCAACGCCACAGAGACTCTGTATATTGGATACATTGCAAGAGTGTGGGCACGCTACGCTAGAAGATATACAAAAAATTATAAGTAAAAAGTTTCCGACACTATCACTCTCAACAATTTATAGAAATCTAAATGACATGGTTAGCCATGAGATAGTAAGTGAAGTGAAGTTTGCAAATAAAAAGGACTATTTTGAACTTAAAAAAGAGAAACATGTGCATCTTGTGTGTCAGCAGTGTGGAAAGATAGAGGATTTTAAAATCAGAACAGATGACCTTTCCAAGAAGATAGAGGAACTTACAGGCGATAAGGTATTAGATGATACTTTATCATTTGATGTTATATGTAAAGATTGTCTAAGCGCAAAGTAGATATACTCTCTAACTTATTTCTACATGTAGAGGGGTGTCCGAGTGGTTGAAGGAGCACGCCTGGAACGCGTGTGTGGGGCAACTCACCGTGGGTTCGAATCCCATCCCCTCTGCCATTTCTATAATCTAATCCAATCTTAAGTAACCTACAAAAGCCCATAAAATCAACCTTTTCTAATACATTATCTTGAATTGTTGTTGCCATTTTATAAATCCTTTTTAATTTAATATTTTACTAAAATTTGGATTTACACAAAATTGTGAGCGCTCTCCCTTTTAAACTAAAGAGATAATACTTGACCACAGAGTGTGGATTTGTTAGATTAAGTTAGGTTGTATTATAATACTATAAACAACACGATTAAGGATACGATATGATAACTGCAAATGATTTAAAAGTGCAAGGCATAAAAGCAATACACAATGAACTACAAGAGAACCACGAGGCTATAATATCATACAGAGGCAAGCCTCAATATGTAGTGATAGACTTTAAAAAGTTTGAAGAATTGAGAGCCTTTGAACTTGATAAGGCATATCTTGAGACTATGGAGGATATAAAGCAGGGCAGGTATAAAACTTTGAGCGCAGATGAACATATAGAAGAGCTACTAAATGAGTTATAA
>JAMOPZ010000369.1 GCA_027064245.1 Campylobacterales bacterium | reverse complement strand
CCTTATTTTACTATAAAATAATCTTTATTATTATAAGATAATTTTATAGTAATTAATTCATCACATCGCATTGTATATTTTATTTTATTTTATTTCAATTAAATAGGATGAATTTCTAAGAAATCTTATCTCAAGTTTAAAGCATAAACTACCTGATTATATGATCCAAAATAGTTATGGGCAAGGATATATACTCAAGATGTAAATATATTAAGACAATGGCAATTCTATAACAAATTCTAATACAATTTTTTTATTGTTTATCTTTTTATTTTAGTTATCCACTCTGTTAAAGTTTTTTCAAATCCTATATTATTTGTTTTATAAAATATAATATCTTTTTCTAAATATTTTTGTTTTACATATCCACCAAAGTTATGAGGATTTAAGTATCCTTGATGATTATCTTGTATATTTTTAGGTATTTTAAAAGAACTATTATTTTTAACATAATCTAATGCTGTATTAATAGCATTATAACTACTATTTGATTTTGGACAACTGCTTAAAAATACTACACATTGAGCTAAAATTATTCTAGCTTCTGGATATCCTATCTTATTACAAGCATTCATAGTAGAAACTGCAAGATTTAGAGCATTTGGATTTGCATTTCCTATATCTTCACTTGCAAATATTACAAGTCGTCTTGTAATAAAATCAAGATTTTCTGATCCATCTATAAGCCTAGCTAAATAATACAATGCAGCATCAGTATCACTACCTCTGAGCGATTTTATCATAGCACTTGTTATATCGTAATGACTAGCAGATGAACTAACACCATCTCCAATACTAATAACTCTTAATTCTTTTAAGCTATCTAGTGTAATATTTGAATCTACTTTATATCCAAAATCAAGTAGATTTAATAAAGCTCTTGCATCACCATTTGAACTTAAAATTAAATATTCAATACACTCTTTATCAAGTTCTATATCAAGATAATCAATAGCTTTTAATAATACTTCTTTTAACTCTATATAATTTAAACTTTGAAATTGATATACAAATGCCCTACTTCTTATCCCATTTGTAAGTGAAAAAAATGGATTTTCTGTACTAGCACCTATTATAATTGCTTTATAATCTTCCATAATAGGAAGTAATACCTCTTGTTGTGTTCTACTTAATCTATGTACTTCATCTATAAAAATCAAAGGTTTTAAAAGACTATTCTCATAAGTTTTAAATATCTTTCTTAGATCTTCTATCTTTAAACTTGTAGCATTAAAATTATAAAATTCATATCCACTTTCTTGTGCGATTATTTTAGATAATGTAGTTTTTCCAGTTCCTGGTTTTCCATAAAAAAAAAGATGTGGAATCTCTTTTTTTAATATAAGTTTATATAGAGATTTATCTTTTCCTATTATATGTGATTGACCTATAAAGGTATCTAAACTTTTAGGACGAAGAATATTTGCTAAATTAGAATTCATCTTCTTCTAAATCAAGATTTTTTTCTTTTCTTTTTCTTTTTGTTTGATCTTTTAAAAATAGTCTTAAATCTTCATATTCATCTTTTGTTAGAAATCTTACTTTTCCACTTGGAAGACTATTTAGGTTGATACCACCAAAACTAACTCTTTTTAAGTCCATAACTTGTGCATCAAAATATGCAAAAAATCTTCTTATCTCTCTATTTTTACCCTCTGTAATTGCTACTTTTAATTTTGAGAATTTTGGAGTATTTGTCTGTACCTGAAATCCTAAAAATGGTGCAAATGACATCTCTGTTATATTTGTATTTTTATATGCGCCAGCACGAGCATCTTCTGCAAGAAGACCATTTTGCATTGCATTTATCATAGCTGGTGTTATCTCACCTTGAATTTTTACTTTATATACTCTTTCAAGATTTGAGTGCATTAGAGCATCAGCAATCTTAGGATCATCTGTTAATAAGATCATTCCCTCACTTGCATAATCAAGCCGTCCTATTGGTATAAAATGACTATACTTTTTAGGAATAGTATCATATATAACTTTTCTACCTTGAGGATCTTTTTTTGATACTATTTCACCTTTTTGTTTATTATAAACTATCACTGTTGAAGCTCTACTATAATCAACTTTTACAGTTCTACCATTTACCTTTACCTCTATAGTAGGAGATACTTTAGTACTTAAATCTCCTATTACTTTACCATCTATAGATACTTTTCCAGCTTTTATAAGCTCATCCGCTTCTCGTCTACTAAATCTACTATTATGAGATATAAACTTATTTAATCGTATTTTATTTTCTTCTGATTGTTTTTCTTTTGACATTTATCTTCTTTTTTATTTTTTTATTTAATACCAGCTTCTATAAGCTTATGTATATGTAATACACCTTTTAACTTATTGTTACTATCTACTACTATTAACATCTGTATTTTATTTTCTTCTATAAGTTCCAATACATCACTAGCTAAAAGATTTTCATCTTTTATAGTAATTGGATTTTTTGTTGCTATATCTTCTACCTGAAAATCTAAACTAAAATTATCTTTTAACATAGCTCTTCGTAAATCACCATCACTTAAAAGCCCTATAACCTTATCATCTTCTACAAGTATAGCACTACCTAATCTCCCTTGACTCATAATAACTACTGCTTCTTTAAGCACTGTTCCATGTGGAACAATAGGTAAATTCTTAGTTTGTAAAAGATCTTTAACTTTTACAAAAAGTTTTTTGCCTAAACTCCCACCTGGATGAAATGAAGCAAAATCTTCTTTTTGAAAGTTTTTATATTTCATTAAACAAACAGCAAGTGCATCACCTAAAGCCATAGTTAATGTAGTAGAAGATGTAGGAGCTATATTTAAAGGACATGCCTCTTTAGTTATACTTATATCTAAAAATATATCTGCATAGCTTCCTAATGTAGATTTATTATCCTTTGCCATTGCTATTAAAGGTATATTTAATCGTTTAATATGAGGCAATAGTGATGCTAATTCATCACTCTCTCCACTATAACTAATAGCTAATACTATATCATCTTTACCTATCATCCCTAAATCACCATGCATAGCTTCTGTTGGATGTATAAAAAAACTACTCGTACCAGTACTAGCAAAAGTAGCTGCCATTTTGGCACCTACAAGACCTGATTTGCCAACACCTGTTATAATTAACTTTCCTTTTATAGAACCTATAAGCTTAACCACTTTTACAATATCATCTGATATATTTAAAGCACTATTTTGAAGTTCTTGAGCTTCTGTTAATAATACATCTTGTGCTATTTGTTTATAATTCATATTATATCCATATATCTTACATATAACTATTGTACAAAAATTGTAGGCACTATCATAGGATATTTTCTATATTTTCTAATACAATGCTTTCTTACTACTTTTCTTAATTCCTCTTCTGTTGATCTTGTATTTTTTAAAATACCAGGTTTTATATGGCTTAAAAAGTTCGATAAAATATCTTCAATCTCTTTTGCAAAATATTTCTCACTTTTTGCATCAACAATACCAAATGAACTAACTCTTGCTTGACCTTCTATTGTCCTATTATCTTCATTTATTTGTGCCACTATCATAATAACACCTTCATTTGCCATAGTTTGTCTATCAAGAACTACATCATCACCTATTTTTCTATTTCGTTGATTATCTATATAAGTTTTACCTGTTTTTACAGTTTTTACTCGTTTTAAATATTTTGGCGCAATCTCTACTTGCTCTCCATCACTTAATATATAAGTATTTCTTTCTAATATACCGCACTCAATACCTGTTTGACTATGTTTTACAACATGATTATACTCACCGTGAACTGGTAAAAAGAATTTTGGTTTTACAAGTCTTAACATCAATTTTTGCTCCTCTTGAGCAGCATGTCCACTTACATGAATATCACTAAAATCTTTATATGCTACATTAGCTCCAGCTTTTAAAAGCTGATTTATTATCTCTGATACACTTCCTTCATTTCCAGGAATTGCTTTAGCAGATAAAATCACTTGATCAGTTTCCTTTATCTTAATATGTCTATGTTCATGTATAGACATTCTAAATAATGCACTCATAGGCTCACCTTGACTACCTGTAGTTATGATTAAGATCTCTTTATCAAGATATTTATTTACTTCATGTGCATCAATAAAATTACTTTTTGGAAATTTTACATATCCTAAATTCATAGCAATATCAATATTTTTTTCCATACTTCTACCTATGATACATATTTTTCTATTATATCTTAATCCTGTTTCTATAGCTTGTACTATTCTATGAAGATTTGAACTAAATGTAGACATAATCACCCTACCCTTAGCAGTTGAAAAAATCTTTTCAAATGTAGGACCAACAGTTTTTTCAGTTCTTGTAAATCCTGGAGCATGAGAATTTGTACTATCACTAAGTAGTGCTAAAACACCTTTATCACCATAATAAGCCAATCTATGTATATCTGTAGGATAGTTATCTATAGGAGTATGATCTATCTTAAAATCACCTGTATGAATAATAGTACCTGCTTCTGTTGTAATTGCAAGTGCAGAAGAGTCAACAATAGAATGAGTTATATGTATCCATTCTACTTCAAACTCCCCTATTCTTATAGGTTTTCTTTTTTGTACAGCTCTAAAATAACTTCTATGTTGTTTTAGTTTATGCTCATCAAACTTAGAACCTATCATCTCAAGAGGAAGTGATGTACCATAAATAGGTACTTGAATCTCTTTGAAAATATATGGCATACCACCTATATGATCTTCATGTGCATGGGTAATTACAATAGCAACTATCTTACTTCTAATTTGTCTAATATAAGTAAAATCTGGTACTAATATATCAACTCCATGCATAGAATCATCAGGAAAACTCATACCAACATCTACGATAATAGCACTATTATTAGTCTCTATTACCATCATATTTCCACCAATTTCACCAAGACCTCCAAGAGGAGTTATCTTTATATTAGAGTTTGTTTTTAAATTTAATTTATTATGAGGATTTAATCTCTCTTTTTGAATCCGTTCATTTATATCAAAAGCTTTTTTTAAATCATTTGTCCAACCATTACCACTTGTTGGTGGTTTTCGCTTTTGTTGTACAGTTTTACCTTTTGAGGGAGTGTTTATATTTGTATTATTAGTTGTATTTTCATTTGCATTATTTTGTGTATTAACTACTGTATTTTCTTCCATTATTTGTTACCTTTGTATAAATATGGCTATACAAAGATGCATCAACTTCATGTGGACGGGCTGTTGGTTTTATATCCATCTCTTCAAAAATAATTTGAAGCTGTTTTTTATCAAAAACAGAAGATAAATTTTTTAATAATACTTTTCTTGGTTGAGAAAAACAAACTTTCAAAAACTTTTTAAATCCATTATTTAAAGATTTTGTTAAATCTTTTTGAATATAAATTACTGCTGAATCAACCTTTGGAGGTGGTTCAAAACTAATTGGTGGCACAACACATAGTGTTGTTGCCTCTTTTGAAAGTAATTGTGTTATAACACTAAGTGAAGAGTATGCTTTTTCTCCACACTTAGCAGTAAATTTATCTGCAACCTCTTTTTGAATCATCACGATAATATTCTCACAATTATTATCATCTAATGCATTCAAAATAATATTTGTCGCTATATAGTATGGTAAGTTTGCTATTAAATCATATTTACCATCATATAGACTATTCTTTAGACTCCATTGATCTAATACATCACCTAATATCAGATCAAATTTATTAGAATCTAACTCTTTTATAAACTCAACTTGTAAAATAGAGTATAAATCTCTATCAACCTCATATGCTGTTACATCTTTGTACTTGACAAGTTCTTTTGTCAAATCACCTAAGCCAGGCCCAATTTCAACTATACGATTAGTATTGTTGGGCATCGATTGGATGATTTTATATAAAACTGATCTATCTTTTAAAAAATTTTGCCCAAATTTTTTTTTTGCTACTACTTTTTTCATCTGCCTTATAATATCTAAAATAAACTTAGAAGATCATTTTATATTGCTTAAATATCTTTGAAGTATAATAGAAGCAGCAATAGAATCAATTCTTCCATCCCTTTTGTGCTTTATTTCACCTTTTGTTAGCTCTTTTGCTTCTAAAGTTGATAGATCTTCATTTTGAAAAACTATATTTTTATCAAATTTTAAAAGTTTAATAAAATGATCTATCCTTTTTCTCATATCAACACTAGATTTTGGATATCCTACTACTAAAATATCTATACCCCACTCTTTTAAAAAACTATCTACATCTGATGCTGCTTGATTACGATTTTTTCTTAAAATTGCCTCTTGAGGATTTATAATACCATCCATAAGTGATAAGGCACACCCTATTCTTTTTAATCCTATATCTATACTTGCATATTTCATTTTATAAGTTCATTTGCTATATCAAATTGATTTGCTGTCATAATATGGATATTTGAGTGAATACTAAGCATATCATTAACTAAATTTTGACTAAGTTCAATACCTACCTTATATTCCTCTTTGATTCCTATTTTACTTGCAATTGTAAGTTTATCTAGCCATAATTGAGGTACATAAATACCTGGTACATGAGCAGATAAGAACTGTGCTGTTCTTAGTTTTGTAATAGGAAAAATACCTATTATTAACTGTGCATTTTTTCTATCATCAGTAAAACCTACTTTTGATTCATTAAATAAAGATATTAACTCTTTTGCATTTTCTATATCATAAACAGGTTGTGTTATAATACCTATTGTATGATTTTGTACTTTTTTTCTCATCCGTTTTTTTAATTTTTCCATCTTTTTTGAATAAGAGTTTATCACACTAAACGGATATATTGTTTTAGGTTTTGTTTTAAATAGTTTACCACTATAATCCATACCATTATTAAATGAATTTATTATCTCCAAAAGCATATTTGAATTTCCTTCAAATACCCCAGTAGTTCTTGGTTGATCACTCATAGATGCGGGATCACCTGTTAAAGATAAGATAGCTCTTATATCAAAATCATTTGCCCCTAAAAGATCACTTTGAAGAGCTATTTTATTTCTATCTCTCATACTAAGTGTTGCAATAACTGGTTTATTAAAATTTTGTTGTAATTTTAATGCAGCAAAAAAAGAGTTATATTTTAGTTTTGCTAAAGGATTATCTGTCGTTGTAAAACCATCCACTTTTTTATCAAGATCAAACTCTTTTATTTTTGATATAATATTATCAAAAATTGGTTCATGTGATGGTGTAGTCTCTAAAGTGATATATTTTTGATCACTTTGTAATTTTTTTATTAATTTATTAAACAATTTTATTCTCCATATTTTAAAAATAGCATTATATCATAAAATTTTATTTAGAAATAACAAACTATAAATATTTTTTGTGGTAAAATATCATAATAAAATTAATTAATGGAAAAAATATGGATATTAGAAAAGAGTTTTTAGAGTTTTTTAAAAGTAAACATCACGCTATTGTAAAAAGTGCACCTTTAGTGCCAGATGATGCTACCTTATTATTTACAAATGCTGGTATGGTACAATTTAAAGATATATTTACAGGAAATATACCAATTCCCGTAAATCCCAGAGCAACTAGTTGTCAACTTTGTGTAAGAGCAGGGGGTAAGCATAATGATCTTGAAAATGTAGGATATACAGCAAGACATCATACTCTTTTTGAGATGCTTGGAAACTTCTCTTTTGGAGATTATTTCAAAGAAGATGCTATATCTTTTGCATGGGAGTTTATCACAAAAAAATTAGAATTACCTATTGAAAAATTATGGGTTACAATTCATACAAATGATGATGAAGCCTATGAATTATGGAAAAAACATATAAGTGAAGATAGAATTAAAAGATTTGGAGATAAAGACAACTTTTGGTCTATGGGAGATACAGGTGCTTGTGGACCTTGTAGTGAGATATTTTATGATCAAGGATCTGAAAATTTTAATAGTGATGAAGACTATTTAGGTGGAGAAGGTGATAGATTTTTAGAGATCTGGAATTTAGTATTTATGCAATATGAAAGGGATAATGAAGGTAAATTATCACCACTTCCAAAACCAAGTATTGATACAGGAATGGGACTAGAAAGAGTAATAGCTATAAAAGAGGGTGTATTAAACAACTTTGATAGTAGTGCTTTTAAACCGTTAATTCAAAAAATAGAATCTATTAGTACAACAAAACTAACAGATAAAAATATATCAAGCTTTAGAGTAATAGCAGATCATGTAAGAACTGTGGCATTTATGTTATCACAAGGAATTTTATTTGATAAAGTAGGGCGTGGTTATGTATTGCGAAGAATTTTAAGAAGAGCAGTAAGACATGGATATTTACTAGGTTTTAGATCTTCTTTTATGGGAGACATTGTAGATAAACTTATTGATATGCTAGGAGATCACTACCATGATCTTAAAGATCAAAAAGAATTTATAAAAGAACAAATCAAACTTGAAGAGGATAGATTTTTTAAAACAATATCTAGTGGTATGGAGTTGTTTAATGAAGAATTAAAAAATACACAAACTATTTTTAGTGGAAAAGTTGCCTTTAATCTTTACGATACACATGGTTTTCCATTAGATTTGACACAAGATATGTTAAGAGAAAAAGATATGGAAGTAGATATAAAAGAGTTTGACAAATGTATGGATGAACAAAAAGCTAAAGCAAAAGCTGCATGGAAAGGTAGTGGAGATGATGCAGATAAAGGTGAATTTAAAAAACTCCTTGATACTATAGGAACAAATGAATTTATAGGCTATAAT
>JAMOPZ010000368.1 GCA_027064245.1 Campylobacterales bacterium | reverse complement strand
ATTTATGTTTTTTCCAAGTAAATATAGCTTCTTCTACATCTCCATTTAGTATTTTCCCTTTTTGATGAGCCTCAAGATCTTTAAAAGGTATATCTGTAGGTATATTAGCATTCTTACAATATCCCATAAGCATCTTAAAATAATACCCTTTATTAAAACCATATATTATTTTTATAGCTCCATCATCTAAACACAACTCCTCATTTATTACTTTTTTCATATCTAAAGTATATCTAATACCAAGCCCATCACAGCTACTACAAGCCCCTTTTGGTGAGTTAAAAGAGAAGCTTAAAGGCTCTAGTGGTTCAAAAGATATTTTACAATTAAAACAAGCCATATGTTCAGAATAATGTATATGAGATTCACACTCTAACTCTTCATAGTTTAGTATATCAATTTCAAGTTCCCCAAAAGCTTCTTTTAAACCTTTTTCTACACTTTGTGCAATTCTCTCTTTATTTTCATCTTTAATAACAACTCTATCAATTACTACTTTGATTGTGTGCATTTGTGATTTTCCTAGTTCTATCTCATCATCTAGTCTTATCATCACACCATCTACCATAGCTCTTACATAACCTTTAGCTCTTAAAGACTCAAATAGATCTGCAAAAGTACCTTTTTTTCTATTAATAAGTGGTGCTAAGATAACCACCTTTGCATTTGTAGGTAAATTTAATACTTGATCTATAACATCACTTGCACTCATTTGAGATATAGGTTCACCACATTTATAACAATGTTGAGTTCCTATTCTTGCATATAAAAGTCTTAAATAATCATATATTTCAGTAATAGTTCCTACAGTTGATCTAGGATTTTTACTTGTAGTTTTTTGATCAATTGCAATAGCAGGAGTAAGCCCCTCTATTCTCTCAACATCTGGTTTACCTATTTTTCCTAAAAATTGTCTAGCATAAGCACTTAAAGACTCTATATATCTTCTTTGACCCTCTGCATAAAGTGTATCAAAAGCCAAAGTAGATTTTCCACTACCACTTAATCCTGTAAAAACTATAAGTTTGTTTTTTGGAATTTGTAAATCTATATTTTTAAGATTATTTTGATTTGCTTTAAAAACTTTTATCATATCGCTCATATATTGTTTTTACCTTTTATAAATATAGTATATTGTACTGTAATATAAGTTAAGTACATATAATACCATATTTATAAGCACAAAATTATTTATTAATTTTATCAATTAACTCTATATCATATAAAATAGAATTTATATCTATTTTATATTTTGTATTATTATAAATATTCTCTTCAAGTTTTTCTAAAATAGTATCTACACTAGAAAATTGTCCCTTGTATGGTAAAAGTAATTTAAATAGCTTATTATCATCTTTTCTTACTTTTCTTATCTCTTTTACTAGGGGTATCTCTTTTGTAGTTTTTTTAAATTTTATCCTAAAAAACAATATAGTTAAAACAATACCAAAAATAACACCAATAATAAATATAATATAACTACTTTTACTATCTTGTTTTGTATACAAAACCCTTTTTGTTGTAGTATTTATAGATTCTAAATCTTTTGAAATCTCAAGTTTTGGTGAAACTGTATTATGTGCTGTATTGTGTATATTCTTTTGTGCTGTAGTTTGAGTATTTAATACTTTTATAGATATAGGCTTTGTTTTTCTTGTAATCTTTTTATTTAAAGATTTTGAAAAATACTCAAATTGCAAAGAGGGAATAATAAAATCTTCAGATCCTATAATACTTACTTTTTGAGTAAATATCCCCATATAACTATTATTTTGAAGTTGAGTTTTAATAGTAGGTTTATCACTATATACAACTGCATTTGGTATATTTACTTCAAACTCTTTTATATCATCTATATTTCCTTCTCCTTGTATATTTATAGTTAAATTTACAGGTTTATTTGGATAAATTTTTTGTTTATCTACAGATACTTTTAAACTAAATTCCCCATAGATATCAAGATTATTTGGTATTGGATTTGCTTTAAATGTCAAGCTTTTTGCATATATTTTTTTATATGTTACTGTTGAATTAAAATTATCAAAGAAGGGATCATTAAAAAAATTATTTGCTCTTTGTCTATGTACTGTAGCAATAGAAGCAAAAAAATTATCTAATTTAAATATGCCCTCTTTTTGTGGAAATAAAATATATTTATATGCTGTTAAGATATAATCATCTTTAGTAGTTTTTTCAACTTTACCAACTCTTTTTATCCATATATTATCAAAAAGTGGATCATTTAATTCTATCTTTGAAGCTTTTGCATCTAATCTTTGTTTAAAAGTTAATGTCAAGATAAGCTCTTCTCCCACATAAACCTCTTTTTTATCTAAAGATGCTTCTAATATAAAATCATCTCCATTTTTTGAAGCAGTAGGTTTAACAACACTTAACTTTAACTCTTTTGTTTTATACTCTTTATTATCTATATTTATTGTGTATGCTGGTATTACAATAGATTTTGTTGGACTAAAACTATATGTTTTTGAGATAGATTTTGATATAGTACCATTTATTATAGATGTACTACTAGAGTTTGATACTCCTAAAACTTTAAAACCTTTAATATCGTAAATATCTGGAAATTTAATATTTTCTCCACTAGCACTTAATGTTAATCTTACTATATCACCTTTATAAACAGCATTTTGTGATAATACTGCCATAACAGTATCTTTTGCACTTAAAGATATTGTAAAACATAGTATTAAAAATAATATTTTTATTTTAGTAAGGTTTAAGTTCTTCATCTTTTTCTCCTTTTGTATCTATTGGTAATAGTAAAGTATTTATCCCTCGTTGATTTAACATTTTTTTATATTTTGCCTCTTCTATATCACTTATTGGCATAGCTTTCTTAGCTTTTATTTTTTTATTATTTTTTTCTTGTTCTCTTTTTTTATTAAGTTTTTTATTATCTTTTTGTTGTTGAGAACCATTTTGTTCTTTATCCTTCCTTTTATCTTTTTTATCTTTTTTTTGCTCTTTTTTCTTTTGTTTATCACTTTTTTTAGAATCTTTATTCTCTTTATTTTGTTCTTTATCTTTATCCTTTTTTTTATCTTTGCTTTTTTTATCTTTATTATTTGATTGTTTATTATTTTTCTTTTGATCTTTATTTTTTTTAGTATTTTTATTTTTCTTGTTTTTCTTATTTTTTTGCTTCTTTTTCTGTTTTTGTTGCTCTTTTTTCTTTTTCTTTAATAACTCAAGATTAAACTTAGTATCATTATCATCCTTTATTTTTAAAGCATCTTGATAATTTTTTATAGCTTGATCTATTTTTCCTAACATAACATTTGTATTACCAAGATTATGCAATTTTTTAAACTCTAATTTTTTATCTTTTATTTGATCAAAATATTTTAAAGCATTTTTAAAATCTTTTGCTTTATAATAACTATTTGCAAGATCATATTTTGCACTATCTGTTTTTTTTGATTCAAATATTTTTTTATAATATTTTATACTACTATTATAATCTTGTTTATTATAAGAATTTTTAGCTTTATGTATATCTAAAAAATCAAATACCCCAGCATATAAACTATAACTAATAAATAATACAATAGTAATTATTCTCATAAAGATCCCTTTGTTTTTCTTGGTAAAGAAAATATTGATATAAAAAATAGTATTAATGATAATAATAAAGGTATAAAAAATAACTCTTTATTATCTACTATCTCATCTTGCTTTGTTTTATTTTGATTATATTTTGCTTTAATAATATCAGTAAGTTGCGATATATCACCTTTTTTTAATGAATACTTTAAATATGCACCCCCTGTTTGTAGGGCTAATTGTTTTATATTTGTATTTAATCTTGTAATTATTAGATCACCTTTTTTATCTTTTAATACACCATTTGCAGTTTTTATAACACCACCTTTAATTGTAGCAATTGCATAAATAAATACTGATATTTTATGCTCTTTTGCATACAATATCTCTTTACTTAAATCATCTTTATCCCCACCATCTGTAAAAAATATTGCTATTTTTGATTGATCTTTATCTTCATATAACATATTTACTGATTTTAAAGCATTTAAAATAGATGTTCCTTTTAAATTTATATAATCAAATGACAAATTTAAAGTTAAAAATTTTAAAGAGTTATAATCATGAGTCATAGGTGATATTAAAAATGCTCGTGAACTAAACCCTATTATACCTATTTGTCCATTTTGAAAATTATCTAGGAGTTGTTTAAATTTTAATTTTGCAAAACTAAAACGATCTGGATAAATATCGTTTGCAAACATAGAGTTAGATACATCAAAACCTACAACAACATCTATAAATTTTGTATCTACTTTAATATGCTTTCCTGCAATATATGGTCGACTAAGAGCTACTATAGCAAAACAAATAGAAAGTATCATTAGTATATCTCTTGTTTGCTTTGTTATACCACCTTTATTTATAGTGATTTTTTTTAATACCTCTGTTGAAAAAAGATTATCTATATTATTTTTTCTTTTTTTTATAAAAAATATCAATGGTAAAATTAAAATTAAAAGTGATAAAATCTCTATATATTTAAACTCAATCATTTTTTAATCCTTATTTCTAATATACAAAAATATAAACATAAATAAAATAGCTATAATTAAAGGATAATAAAAAAGATATGTTTTTTTGATATATTTATTTGCCATTATTTTTGATTTTTCTAGACTATTTATAGTTTTATATATATCTTGAAGTTTCTCTATAGAGTTAGCTTGAAAAAACTTCCCTTTAGTTTTTAAAGCTATCTTATGTAAAACTGCTCCATTATAATCCGTAGGAGATCCTATACCTATTGTATAAACTTTTATTCCATATTTTTGTAGTGTTTGTATTGCTACATTTAAGGGAATATTATTTACATTATCTACCCCATCTGTTAATAATATAGCTATTTTATTCTTACTTTTACTATTTTTAAAAATATTACTGCTTAAAAATAATGCTTCATACAATGCTGTTTGACGAACACCTGCTACTCCTACATCAAGTCTACTAAGAAGTCTTTTAATACTTTTTTTATCATAAGTAAGAGGTATAGCAACATAAGCAAAATCAGCAAATAAAGATAAAGCGATCTTATCATATTTTCTTTGATCTAAAAATTTATTTACAATATCTTTTACAATTCCAAATTTATTTGCTTCTCTCATAGAACCACTAGCATCAAGAATCAAAGATATCTCATACCCTTTTGCATTTGTTGTTGTAATATTATCTTTTAAAATAGGTGAACTAAGTGATAATAAAAGGAAAATAAATATTAAGAATTTTATAGTTTCATAAAGCCTATTTGTTCCAATGGAAGCCTTACTTAATAAAGCTACATTAGGGAATATAAAACTTATTTTTTTAATCTTACAATATTTACTACATAAAATATAAACAAATATCAATACAAATATATATGGGTATTCAAATGCAAAATTATTTACCATCTATTTTACCTACTTTTATACTACTTATAAATTGTTTTATTAACTCTTTTGTACGGTTATCTAAAGATTCTATATCTTTTTTATATTTGAATTTTTCTGTTCTTTTTTGGATTTCATCATATAAATTTTGATTGTTTATATCTAAAAATAATCTTCCATCTATTGTAATAGTATATATTATATCTTTAGTTTTATCATTGTTTAAATTTAAATTTTTAATTTTCTTATATATTAATTGTTTTTTTGTTTCTCTTGGGGGTAGTGTATCTTTTTTTAGTATATATGTAACTACCATAATAAGTATAAATACAAAAAAAATTATACCTATTAATACAAACATAGAATGATCTGTAATAGGTACAATATCTTTTATATCTTTTAGTTTATCTAAATTTTTATCCATATTTTATCCTAAAAGTGTACTAAATTGTAAAATTATATCTTTATATTTATATTATTTCTTATAATAATTTATAGTATTTTTATAAATTAAAATAAATTTTATTTTTTTAATATAAACTTTTTATACAATAAAAGGTATCTATAAAAACTATATCTTTTTTAATATTTTTTGAACAACCTCTTTAGGATTACTAGCTTTATATATAGGACGACCAACAACTATAAAATCAACAAGTTCTTTTTTTGCCTTAGCTATATCTGCTACTCTTTTTTGGTCACCACTTTCTTCACCAAAAGGACGAATACCTGGAGTTAGAGTTATAAACTCTTTGGAACTATGTTCTTTTATATTAAAACTTTCAAATACACTACAAACTACCCCATCAAGACCTGAATCAAAACTATCTTTTGCCATTTTAATAGCTTTTTGATCTATATCTTCATTGTAAATAGATCTAAAATTATCATTATCAAAACTTGTAAGTGCAGTTACAGCTAAAACTAAAGGTCTATTTTTTATCTTACTTAATCTATCCATTACCATATTCATAGCTATTTTTCCACTACTTGCATGTACATTAAACATATCAATACCTAATTTTGCAATCTCTTGTGCAGCATCTGCCATAGTATTTGGGATATCATATAATTTTAGATCTAAAAATATTTTAAAATTTGGATTTATAGTTTTTAATTCATCTAAAAACTCTTTGCCATCTCTTATATAGGCTCTAAATCCAACTTTAAGCCATATATCAAAATCTTTGATCTCTTTAGCTAAAGATAAATTTTCCTCTTTTGTTGGAAGATCTAATGCAACACATAGTCTCATTTTATATCTTCTTTATTGATGCTATCTAAAACACCATTTATAAATTTTGGAGCATTATCTGAAGCTAATTTTTTTGATAATTCTATAGCTTCATTTATAATAATAGGTTTATCAAGATTACTAAAAAGTATCTCATAAATAGATAATCGCAAAATTGCTTTTTCTACATGACCTACATCATTAATCTCTCTTTTTTTTAGATGTTCTGTAATTTGATCATCAACAACAGATAATTTTTCTATTGTGCCATTAAAAAGATCCATTGCAAAATCTTTTTGTTTATTTCTTATTTTTTTATCTTCAAGAATAATATCTGAAAATTTTGCTATATTTTCATTTCCTAAGTCATAAGCATACAAAAGTCCAATTACAGATTCTCTTGCTTGTGTTCTTGTAGCCATCTATTTTCCCATCTCTTTATATAAATCTAACATCTCTATAATTGTTACCATAGCTTCGGCACCTTTATTTCCTGCTTTACTTCCTGCTCGCTCTATTGCTTGCTCTATAGTATCTGTAGTTAAAACACCATTTGAAACAGGTATTCCACTTTTCATACCAACAGTTGCTATCCCTTTTGTAGATTCAGCACTTATATAATCAAAATGTGGTGTTGCCCCTCGTATAACTGCCCCTACACAACAAATAGCATCATATTTTTTACTCTCAACAGCTTTTGTTAGTGCAAATGGTATCTCAAAAGCACCTGGTACTAAAATAAGATCAAGATTTGACTCATCTCCACCATGTCTTATAAATGCATCTTTTGCACCTTCTACTAATCTATCAGTTATAATATGATTAAATCTACCATTTATAATAGCAACTTTCTCATTGCCTTTTAAATTTAATTTTCCCTCTAAAATATTCATTTTATCCCTTTATTATCTTTATATAGATTTATTATATCCTAAAAATCCTATTATTTTAGTTAAATATTTATAACTATTTTATCTATTTTCAGCTCTTATTATTCTTTTTAAAAAGAAATTATAAATTCTTTTTAAAAAAGCTTGACAAATTAAAAAAAACAATGTATAATTCGCTCCATATTTAAAGATGACTTTAAAGATACGGAGTGTAGCGCAGCCTGGTTAGCGCACCTGGTTTGGGACCAGGGGGTCGGAGGTTCGAATCCTCTCACTCCGACCATTTTACTTTCACAAAAAAAATATTTAAATTTATGGTAGGTATAGCTCAGTTGGTTAGAGCATCGGGTTGTGGTTCCGAGGGCCGTGGGTTCGAATCCCATTACTTACCCCATTTTATATATCAATTCAATCAATTTTAAAAATTCTTTTTTACTTAAAAAATTTATACTATATATTCATATTTTTACTTATCTGTAAATATTAAGTTCTGTAAAAAACTTAATATTTACAATATCTATATATTTAGTGATAATCTACAACAGTAGCTATTAAATCCATCTCTATCATAGCATTTTTAGGAAGTCCTGCAACTTCAACTGTACTTCTTACAGGTTTATGGTCTCCAAATACTTCAGCCATAATAACATTTACTATACCAAAATCATTCATATTTGTTAAAAAGATATTTAGCTTTACAACTTTATCAAAACTACTGTGATTTTCTTCTAAGATTGATCTTAAATTTGTAAAAATTTGTCGTGCTTGTTTTTTTATATCATTTTCAACCATCTCTCCACTTGGCAATAATGCTATTTGTCCTGAAGTATATAAAAATCCATTTACTTTAATAGCTTGTGAATAAGGTCCTATTGCTGCTGGTGCATTATCTGTATGTAAAAATTCCATTTTACTCTCCTAAATTTATTTTGCTATATTATACCAAATTCCATTTATTTTAAACTTTGTTCTAAATTTATAATCTTATTTTCTAAACTTTTTTTTAGTATTTCATCATTTGTATTACTTACTTTTTGTTTTAAATTGTATATCTCTTGTTTTATTTTATTTTGTTCTTGATCTTTTAAGTCTAATTTTATTTTTTTGTATAGAAAAAAAGTTCCTATAACTAAACCTATCTCAAATAGATATATTAGTATCATAACTATCATAGAAACATCATTTAAATATATATAAGAACTACATAAAAATATAATAATTAAAGGGACTATAGTAAACA
>JAMOPZ010000367.1 GCA_027064245.1 Campylobacterales bacterium | reverse complement strand
GCTATATTTTCTCTTATATCATAGTGTGTACTATGTGCTAGTTTTTCAAATACTTTTGCATTTTCTTTTATATCTACTAAATCTCTACTTATAGTTTCTAAAAGTTCATATCCAACTCTTACTGCTATACCATCTATTTTTAACTCTATTTTTAAATCTCTTGTTTGCATTTGCAACCCCTTTTAGTTTTTTTGTAAAAGAATTATATAGTAGTTGTATGACATCTTTATGTCTGGTTATATTACTTTTTTATCAATCTTAAATCTTTTGTATAAAATTGTATATCTGGATTTGTTATCAGTACAGTTTGATTTTCCATTGATTGTAATAATTTCATACCATAGTTAGATATATCTACCTTTACTGCTTTTTTATATAAATTTGCTTTAGTTGATTTGATTTTATCAGCTTTTTTAGCTCTTGTTACTTTTACAATAGGAGGAAGATAAGATATACCTCCTATACCACTACCTACAGCTCCTACTCTCATACTAAATCCTCTAAGCTATATCTTTTAAAAATATAGTTTTTCAGTAACACTAACTTTTCTTGTAAAATATCTGCTGATGATAATAGTTCTTTTTGTAGTTCAATTCTTTGATCTAAGCTTTCTAGATTTCGTTTATAAAACTCAAAAATATGATATGATCTATTATCTACTTTTGTATTTAGTATCTCTTGTATAAGCGTAGCACTACAAGGTTTTATGAAGCCTACATTATACTCATCTCGTACAAAACCATAAAATACTTTACAACCATATAATTTATCTACAAAACCACTTCCAAATCCCATATGAGTATCAAATCCAATTTGCTGTAAAAGTAAAAGATATTTTTTGATACTATTATTTAATTTTTCTAAATCTTCATTGAAAACTCTTCTCCATTTATCTTGTGGTGTTCCACAAGATGAATTTTGTAGAAAATCCTCTGTAAAATCTAAAGTCAAATAGTGATTTGCTACAAGATTTACATCTTCTATCATTGTTTGCATCGCTCTATACACATCATAGGTTCTTTTAGGATTTGCTAGTTGTTTTGGACTATCTATAAAATTATCAAATATCTTTGTAGTAACTACTACTATATCATTTAGCATCTTCATCTCTTCTCTCCTTGGTTTTAATATATAAAGTATAGTGAAGTTTGATGACAACTTTATGTCTGTTTTGAAGAATATTTATCATTGATTTTTAAATAAATATTTCTATTTAAAAGATTAAAATACTTATATAATTTTTTCATATCTACTTGCTTTCCATTTTTTTATAATTATCATATCTTCTAATGGTATTGGTTTATTACACATTGCTTTTGCTTGTACTAGTTTATTGTTTTTTATCTCAACTGCATATACAAGAGCATCATTTTTAAATACTCCATAAATAATAGTTTGTTTATTGTGTATCATATGGCTATATCCAAACATACAGTTATGTAACAGTTTTGACCAAAAATCAAGTTGATATACTGTTTTTGGTAATCTAAACTCCAAATATTCAAAATATTTACAAAGGTCAAACTCTTCTTTACTATATTCAAACTCCTCACTATTTGCTAAACTATATGAAGCTAAATGTGATACTCGTACAACTTCATCATGTATATTTTTTGGTGTTAGTTTTACTTTTGTAAAATATTTA
>JAMOPZ010000366.1 GCA_027064245.1 Campylobacterales bacterium | reverse complement strand
ATCACTGCTAAAGAAAGTGTAAAGTTTATATTTCCAGTAATAGACTCAAACCCTGGCACTATTCCCATCATATTTGCAACAAAAATAATAAAACCCAAAGTAGCAATTAATGGTAAAAATCGTCTAGCATTTTCTCTACCCATACTATCTTCACCAATAGATACAACACCTTGTAAATATGCTTCCATAACATTTTGAGCTCCAGTTGGAACTAACTGTATATTTTTTACTGCCATTTTTGCAACATAAAACACAATACCTATTGTAAGTGCTAAGTGAGATAACAACATCCAACCTTGACTATGTCCACCAATAGAACCAAAAAATGTAAATAATCTTTCTTCCATATTTTCCCTTTTATTTAAGTGTTCTTTAAAAAAATAAAACTTTAAAAAACATCTTTTAGTATTAAATTTTTGTAATTATAATATAAATTTAATAAATTTATTATAAATTTACTATTTTCTTGATAATATTACAAAAAAAATAGGATTCAATCTTGATAACACTACAAAAAATAAAAGATGCAAAAAAACAATTAGATGGTATTGTAAACTATACTCCAATAGCATATGCTCCAATTTTAAGTCAACAATATAATGCAAAAATATATTTAAAAAAAGAGAATCTTCAATTAACAGGAAGTTTTAAATTAAGAGGTGCCTTTAACAAAATAGCAACACTTTTACAAGAGCAACGAGACAAAGGAGTAGTAGCTGCAAGTGCAGGAAATCATGCTCAAGGAGTAGCATATAGTAGTAAACACTTTAATTGTGATGCTACAATAGTTATGCCAGAAGCTACCCCTTTGACAAAAGTAAGTGGGGTAAAATCATATGGTGCTAATGTGATCCTACAAGGTGCAAATTATGATGAAGCATATAAATATGCACTTGAATTTGCTAAAGATCATGATAAAACTTTTGTTCATCCTTTTGCAGATGATGAAGTTATTTGTGGGCAAGGTACAATTGCTCTTGAGATATTAGAACAAATAGATGATATAGATATTATTATAGTTCCTATAGGAGGTGGTGGTCTTATAAGTGGAATAGCAACTGTTATAAAAGAGTTAAAACCAAATATAAAAATCATAGGTGTAGTAGCAAGTGGTGCTAAAGCTATGAAAAACTCTTTTGAACAAAAAACTCCAATAGACTCAATAAGTGTAAAAACTATAGCAGATGGTATAGCAGTACGAGATACAACTCCAAAAATGTTAGAGCATATATTAGAATTGGTTGATGATATTGTAGAGGTTGAAGATAAAGAGATAGCAAGTGCAATATTGTTTTTACTTGAAAAGCATAAATTAGTAGTTGAAGGTGCAGGTGCAGTTGGTATTGCTGCTATTATGCACAATAAAATATATGTAAGAGATAAAACAGTAGTATCTCTTTTAAGTGGTGGGAATATAGATGTTACTATGTTAGCACAAATTATAGAAAAAGGTCTTGTAAAATCTGCAAGAAAGATGAATTTAGTAGTTACACTTATAGATAAACCAGGTAGTTTAAAAACACTTACATCTATTTTTGAAGAACTTAGTGCAAATATAGTACAAATAGACTATGATAGAGACTCTATATCTCTTGATTTTGGAGATGCAAATGTAACTATAGGACTTGAAACAAAAGGTAAAGAGCATCAAGATATTATTAGAAAATTTTTAAATAAAGCTAATTATAGGTATAAAGAACTCTAAAACTTTAAGGTTTTTCCTTAAAGTTTTAGAATATCAGTATTTTTTATATTTTTAATACTTATATTTTTTTGTTATTTACTAATTTCACTAAAAATTCTGCACCATTATATTTTTTATTATTGTAAATGCTTGTTTGATTTGAAACTGTAATTGTACCAGAAAAATTATTTTCTACAATCATTTTAGTCATATATAGTCCAACTCCTGTCCCTTTATCTTTACTTTTTGTTGTAAAATGTGATTGAAAAATATTTTTTATAATATCTTTATCAATCCCACCTGCTGTATCTTTTACTTTGATAACAATATGATCGTCATTTTTCATAGATGTGATAAAAATTATTTTATCTGTATCTTTAATATTTTCAAATGCATCAATACTATTTGATAAAAGATTTGTTAAAATTTGAATAAGACTATTTTTTACACCATATATAGAAATATCATCTATATTATATATTAGTTTTATTTCTCTACCTTTAAATTTTGATTCTAAAAGTTTTTTTGAGTGTACAATAGCATCTAAAATTGATATACTCTCTTTTGTTTTATTTGGACAAAAAAAATCTCTAAAATTTTCAATTGTTTCATTTAGATATTGGGTAGATTCTAAAATCTTGGAAGTAAAATTATTAAACTCCTTATCACTTAATATATCCATCTCTTTTTTTAATTCCATAGCTGTTGATGCTGTGGAGATTAAAGAGAGTGGTTGTTTCATTTGATGAATTATATTTTCTATCATTTCACCCATTGCTACTAATTTTGATTGTTCTGTAAGTAACTCTTCTTGTTCTTGACTTTTACTCAACCAATATTTACTTTGTTTATCGCTTTGTTTTATAATAGTATTTACTCTTTTTTCTAGTTTGTTGGATTTTAAACTTTTATTAAAAAAAACTTTAGAAAATCTATCATTCATTTTTATAACAGAGTGAAATCTATGATTTAATTGATTATATTTTTTCTCTAATTGATTATATTTTTTTTCTAATTCATCATATGTTTCAGGCATAATGGTTCCTTTATTTGTTTGCTAAAGTTGGGTGATCTTCTACTATTTGTCTTGTTATTTTATAACTACAAAATTTTGGTCCACACATAGAGCAAAATTCTGCTTCTTTAAATACATCTTGAGGTAGTGTTTCATCGTGAAACTCTTTTGCTTTATCAGGATCTAATGCTAATTCAAATTGTTTATTCCAATCAAAATTATATCTAGCATCACTCATAGCATCATCTACATCTTGCGCACCTTTTCGTCCTCTTGCAATATCAGCTGCATGAGCTGCTATTTTATAAGCTATTATCCCATCTCTTACATCTTGTGCATTTGGAAGTCCTAGATGCTCTTTGGGTGTAACATAACATAGCATACTACATCCATGCCAACCACCAACTGCAGCACCAATAGCACTAGTAATATGATCATATCCAGCACCTATATCACTAACTAATGGTCCTAGAATATAAAATGGAGCTTCATGACAATACTCTCTCTCTAGCTTCATATTTCTTTCAATCTCATTCAAAGGAACATGTCCAGGACCTTCTATCATCACTTGTACATCTTTTTTCCAAGCACGAAGAGTTAGTTCTCCTAATACTTTTAATTCATTTAGTTGAGCCTCATCACTAGCATCAGCTAAACATCCAGGTCGTAAACTATCGCCCAAAGATAAAGATACATCATATTTTGCACAAATATCAAGTATATCATCAAATGCTTCATAAAATGGATTTTCTTTATGATAGTGCATCATCCAAGATGCCATCAAGCTTCCACCACGACTTACAATTCCCATTTTTCTTTTTGCAATATGTGGCATATTATGTAGTAAAAAGCCAGCATGAATTGTAAAGTAACTTACCCCTTGAATTGCTTGTTTTTCAAGAGTTTTTAACATAATATCTATATTTAAATTATTTATATCATCTCCACAGTCGTGAATTATTTGATAAATAGGCACTGTTCCAATTGGAACACTAGAGTGTTTTATAACTGCTTCTCTTATTGCATCTAGATCTCCACCAGTACTAAGATCCATAATTGTGTCCGCTCCATATTTTAAACAAACATCAACTTTATCTATCTCACCTTGTATATCACTAGCTAAGGCAGAGCTACCTATATTTGCATTAATTTTACATTTTGAGGCAATCCCTATAGCCATAGGGTTTAGATTTTTGTGGTTTATATTTGCAGGTATTATCATACGACCCCTTGCAACTTCACTTCTTATAAATTCTGGTTCAAGATTTTCATCTTTTGCTATAGCTTCCATCTCTTTTGTTATTATCCCTTGTTTAGCATAATGCATTTGAGTTTTTGTATTACTATTTATCATATTAATTTTATCCCTATTTTTTTTAATTTGGTATTCTTTTTATATTGTACATAAAATATTTTTAAACTTTTATAATTTTATTTCTATAGTACTATATGGATTGTAAAGTACATTTGCTTTTGTTTGAATCTTTACATTTCGTCTTTGGGTAAAATCTACGCTATAAACTCCACCACTATTTGTAGAAAATCTAGCGCATATTTTAGCAGCTTCATATATGATATGTTCAGGTATAGTTTTTTTACTATTTTGTACTATTACATGGGAAGATACTTGCCCTTGTAGATGAAACCAAAAGTCACTAGCTCTTGAGTTTTGAAGTAGATATATATTTTCCCTCTCATCACGACCTAGCATAATTTTATATCCATCTATAAAAAAACTTTGGTAAGGTTGAGATTTTTTTGTCTTTTTTTGATTTTTATCTTTTTTAGGAAAATAAAACTCTATTTCACTTATGGTTGTACTATTTTGTATAATAGTTTGTAATCTTTGAAAGAAATCTATTTTTTGTTTAAGATTTTTCTCCTCTATATACTGGTTTTTAACTTTTTGTTTTGTTTTTTTTGCTTTTGTAAAAAGATCATTTGATTTTTTTATTTTGATCTGTTTTTCATATCCATTAAATTTATAAATATCAGATAAAAGATTATTTGCTTCTTGATTGTATTTTATACTATTTTGTTCTAATGTTTCTATATCATCAAGTTTATTTAAAATAGTTGTTAGTTTTTTGAGTTGTTTTTGTATCTGGGTGATTTTTTGTTTTTTTAAACTATTTAGTTCTTGATTCTCTTTTTTTCTATAAATATCATAAAGATATTGTTCTATATTATCTATACTATTTTTTTTATAACTAAAATTTGGTTTTTCTAACTCTTTTAGTTTAAGTCCCACTTGAACAACTCTAATGGAGCTATACTCATCTATATGTCTTAGAGCTTCTAGTATAATTTCGTTTTCATCTAATATAATTATATTTGTATGCTTTCCTGTAAATTCTAATTGTAAGATTGTTTTTGTAACTTTATAACTACTTCCACTTAAAACTTCAAATCTTAAAATTTTATCATTATTTAGCAGATATACCTTTGTTATTTTTGCTTTTGTAAAGTGTTTTGATAAAATTACATCAAAAGGAGCATTAAAATCCTTTTTTATATTGTCGTTTGATTGCTTCTTGTAGATCAAAGTGTTACTTTTTGTAAGATCAAAATAAAAAATTTGTTTTTTATCAAATTCTATCTTAATAGTATTGTTATCTACTCTTTTTACATATTTTATAGTAGTAAATGTGTTTAAAAATGTGGTTATTTGTTTTAAAATGTATAATTTCATAATTAATTATAGCTAATTTAATTAAAATTTTAAGTTTAAATCATTATAATTTTACATAATTTAAAAAAAAGGATACAAAATGAACAAATTATTAAAATTAGCTTTTGCTGGTGCTGTTGCATTAAGCTTAACTACTACAGTTGCTAGTGCAGATTCTGCAAAAGGTCAAAAACTATATGCTAAAAAGCTTAAAAAAGCTTGTGGATTTAGTGGTGCTAAAATGGCAGGTAAACATACTCAAGATGAGTGGGAAGAGATTCAAAGTGAAGGTAAATTAAATGATGAGATAAAAAAACAATGTGGTAAAACTACAAAAGATAAATATCTTCCTCATTTATATGATTTTTTCTATAAATTTGCTTCAGATTCAGGAAATGTACCATCTTGTTAATAACTAGATAGGTTTATATTACAAAAAGCTATGGAGTTCCATAGCTTTTTTTGTTATAATAATAAAAATAAAAAAGGATACAAAATGAGAAAAAAAATTATTGCGCTTTCAGCTGTTGCAGCACTTAGTGTAAATGCATTTGCAACAGATAATTCTGATATAACTTTACAACTTGAGTTATTAAAAAAACAAATAGCATCTTTAGAAAAAAAGATGAATAAAAATACAAAAAAGATAAAAAAAGTTGCTAAAAAAGTAAAAAGAACAGGAAAAAAATTAAATAAAGTTAAGGCTCACGATGCTGGAGATAATATCAAATGGGATGTTGATTTTAGAACAACTGTTGATAATATAGATTATAAAAAAGCAGATGGAACACATAGTAAAAATCATGATCTTTTAAGTAATAGATTATTATTAAATATGAAATTTAAAGCAGATGAAAAAGTTACATTTTATGGTACATTAGCATATAATAAAACTTTTGGTTCTTCTACAGATACAAATCCAAATTATGCAAATTTTGATTGGATTACAAATGAAACTGCTACAACAGATAGTACTCTAAGGGTAAAAGAGGCTTATTGGCTATATATGAATGATACTTTCTTTGGAACTGATGTATCATGGACAGCTTCTATTGGACGAAGACCATCAACTGGAGGATTAGGTATTAGCTATAGAGAAGGTGATAAACCAAAATCTGCAATAGCATCAACTGTAAATGTAGAGTTTGATGGAGCAAGTTTTAGATGGAATTTAGGAAATGTTACACCACTTCCTGGAGCTTGGTTTAAAATATGTATGGGTAGAGGTTTAACAAATGCTAAACCTAGATTTGCTATGGATGGAACAGATTATTCAAATAATGATATGTTAACAGAAGATTCTGATATGATAGGATTAATAGCAGTTCCATATGATGATGGTCAATATTCACTTTGGACAAATTATGCTCAAGCAAGTCATCTAATTGGTTATGATATGAATGATATGATGGCTTTTCAAATGGCAGCTGGTGCATATCAAACAAATCCAAATGGAACAAATTTAGCAGAGTATATGAATGCTGCAAATAGCATGAAATTTCAAGATGTAGGTGATATCTCTTATACAACAGTTATGTTTAAAGCTGATGGTATAGGAAGTGAGATAAATGATTTTCTTGATAATACTACATTTTTTACAAGTTACAGTACAAGTAAAACAGATCCTACATCTGGAAAAAGAATGCTAGGTTCACCTGATAGTAAAACTGGTAATTCTATTTGGGTAGGTGTTCAGATGCCGTGTCCTTTAACTGAAGATGGAAGATTGGGGTTAGAGTGGAATAAAGGTAGTAAATATTGGAGAAGTATGACATATGCTGAAGACACTGCAATAGGTTCTAAAATAGCAGCACGTGGAACTGCAACAGAAGTTTACTGGATAAAACCTCTTACACCATCTCTTACATTTAATGCAAGATATACATATATAGACTATGACTATACAGGAAGTAATGGATTCTTTGGTGATGAAGGAACTCCTATGACTATGGATCAAGCAAAAGCAGCTGGACAAAATCCTGTTGATACTGCATCAGATATTAGAGCTTCTATTAGATATAGATTCTAATTCTTTTTTTAAAAAAGGTAGTTTTTCTACCTTTTTTATTTTTTATGTATATAACTCTTACACTTCTTTCATATATTTTTGATAAAATTTTTGGTGAATTTAGTTTTGTAAAATCATATATCCACCCCGTAATATTTATGGGAAATTATATAAAATGGTTTGAAAAAAAGTTTTATCAAGACACTATTTTAAGAGGTTTTTTTCTTACACTATCTTTACTTATTATTGTTTTTATTATTGTTTTTATTATCTGTTTTTATGTAGATAATATAATTTTTTTATCTATTTTAGGTTCTACTACAATTGCTGCAAATATGTTAAAAAAAAGTGTAGCAGATATTATACAAAATCCTTCAAATATAAAATATCTTGTAAGTCGTAATACAAACGATTTATCAGATCATGATATAAATAAAGCAGCTATTGAGACTTATGCTGAAAATTTTAGTGATGGGGTAATAGCACCTTTATTTTATATGCTTTTATTTGGACTTTATGGGGCTTTTTTGTATAAGGCTATAAATACACTAGATTCTATGGTAGGGTATAGAACTAAAAGATATGAAAATTTTGGAAAAATAAGTGCAAAACTAGATGATATAGCAAATTTTATCCCCTCAAGAATAACAGCTATTTTAATAACTATTCTTTTTTTTGATTTTCAAGCTTTAAAAAATTTATGGGCTTTTGGTAAACTTCATGATAGTTTAAATGCAGGATATCCTATATCAGCTATGGCATTGGTACTGAAAATTCAATTAGGTGGTCCTACATCATATTTTGGAAAATTAAAAAATAAACCATATTTTGGAGAGATAAAAAAGATTTTAAATAAAGATGATATTTTAAATGCTTTAAAATTTAGTCAATATTTTGATATTTTTTTGATATCATCTTTAGTGGTTTTCTTTATATAATACTAAAAATATAGATTTTACAGATTTTAGTGTAAATTTATATTGATTTATATGGTATAATAGGTTATAGTAAATTATATTTAATAATTAAGGGAAAAAATGGAAGAGTTAAATAGCATTTTAAAATATTCACAAAAGTTAAAACTTTTATATGTTGAAGATAATAAAGATGCAAGAGAGATGACTATTACGCTTTTAAAAGATTTTTTTGGTCATATAACTATAGCAGTTGATGGTGAAGATGGATTAGAAAAATTTAAAAATGATGATTTTGATCTTGTAATTACTGATATTAATATGCCAAGATTAAGTGGTCTTGAGATGTCAAAAGCTATAAGAGTTATTAAAAAAACTACCCCTATTATTATTATTTCAGCACACAATGAAGAGGATATATTTTTAGACAGTATTCAAATGGGAGTTAATGGATATATTCTTAAACCTATAGATATAACACAGTTTACAAATATACTTTTTCAAGTGATCCAACGATATAAATATATGCAACAATCAAGGGAAAATTT